>NZ_JAYIQP010000022.1:0-57566 GCF_035026585.1 Xanthomonas sp. WHRI 7945 | reverse complement strand
CTTCAGCCGCGACAGGCTTTACTGACAATGCCTGTCGCGGCTGAAGCCGCTCCTACAAAAATGTCGCTACTCCTAACCGGCGCACACGGCGCTGCATTGGCTCGGCGCTGCAATCCTGTTGTCGCTGCTCAGCGCGAACGCAGCGCTGGCGACGCCCGGATCCGCTCGACCTTGTAGCCGCGCGCGCGCAGCGCTTCGACCACGCCGTCGGGGCCGAGCAGATGCAAGGCGCCGACCACCACCAGGGTGTCGCCCTGGCCATCGCGCAGGCGCTGTTCCAGCCGCGGCAGCCAGGCCTGGTTGCGATCGACGTTGATGCGCTGGTACAGGCGTGGATAGTCGCGCTTCATCTCCACGCCGATCTCCTGCCACAGCTGGCGCTCGTCGCCGCGGCGCCAGGTGTCGTGCAGGCGCCGGGTCTGCGCCGCGCCCTGTTCGGCATCGTCCAGCGCTTCGATCAGCATCTGCCGCTGCTCGACCGGCTCCATGCCGTCGAGCATCGCGATCTGCGTCTGCGCGGTTTCCAGGCCTTCCACGGCCTTTCCGGCCTGCACCGCCATGTCCATGAAATGCCGGTCCAGGCCGGCGTCGGCCTGCAGGCCCTGCGCCTTCATCTCGGCGATGCTGATGCTCAGGCCGACGAACCACGGCTCGAATCCGCCCATCTGCTGCAGCGGCAGGCCGTGGCCGTCGGCGTAGCGGCGCAGGCGCTGCCAGGTGGCCGCATCCAGGTCGTCCTGCAGGCGCTTGCCATCCTGGCGTTGCGCCGCCTGCAGCATCTGCGCGCCCAGTTGCGGCGCGTCCACGTCCTGCGGCGAAAGTTCGAACAGCAGCCGCGGCGACGCCGCGTACGCCGCATCGACCTCGCGCGCCAGCGGGTAGTCGTCCGGCTTGAGCAGATGGAACGAGCCGAGCAGGTACAGCGCGCCGCGCGGACCGTCGACCTTCCACAGCAGCGGCGTCGGCGGCGCTGGCCTGGCGCTGGGGGTAGCGACGGGAAGCGGTGCGCGCGCCGGCGCCGGTACGGCGGCGAACAGGGTCAGGCACAACAGCAGGCTGCGCAGCAGGCGCGGAATCGGCGTCATCGGAGTCTCGGGTCAGTCAGTGCGCGGCGGCGTAGCTCTTCTCGCCGGCCTCCACCGCCAGGTCCAGCCGGTTCTCCGGCGGCGGCAGCGGGCAGGTCGCGAACGGGGTGAACGCGCACGGTGGGTTGTAGGCGCGGTTGAAATCCAGCACCACGCTGCCGTCGGCGTCGGGCGCCGGCACGTCCAGGAAGCGCCCGGCCGGATAGCTGCCGCGGCCGCTGGTGCGGTCGGCGAACACCACGAACAGCGGGCGCCCGGGTTCGCCGATCGCTTCCAGGCGCAGGCGCTTGCCGTCGCGCTCGAACTCCAGCGCGCCGGCATTGGGCGAGTCGGTGGTGACGCCGATGATGTCGACGATCGGCAGGGTCTTGCCCGGCGCGTTGGGCACGAAGCGGCCGCGGATGCGCCAGGATTCGGCCGGCGGCCAGTCGCTCAACCCGGCGAAGCCGAGCCGGGTCGGCGCGTCGGCGTGCTTGACCCGCAGCGCATAGCGGCCGCCGCGCGCGATCAGGCTCAGCTTGCCCTTGCCGTCGTCGAACTCGACCACGCTGGGCGTGGCGTCGTGGTCGCTGTACAGGCGCGTGCGCCGCTGCAATGGCTTGCCGTCCATGCGCAGCGCCGCGCCGGGCTCCGGGGTCAGGAACACCTGCCCGTCCACGCGCGACACCAGCGCCATCCGCGCCGGTCCCACCGCCAGGCGGATGCCGCTGCCGGGACCGCTGCCGATGTAGTGTTCCTTCAGTTCCAGCCAGTGCAGGCCGACCAGGCTGGTCCAGCCGTCGGGCGCCTGCAGTTCCTGCCTGCGCTGTTCGCGCCAGCGCTGCTGATCGGCCAGGAACGCCTTGTCGGCGAGCGCCGGCGCGGCCGGTGCCGGCGCCTGCTTGCCGCATGCGCCCAACGCGAGCAGCGCGACGAGCAGCGCCGTCGTTCTTCCCCACTTGCCCATCAGCGCCCCCGTAAGAACCATCGATCGATCTCGCCCAGCGTGAAGCGCGCCCAGGTCGGGCGTCCATGATTGCACTGCCCGGAGCGCTCGGTGGCTTCCATGTCGCGCAGCAGCGCGTTCATTTCCGGCACGGTGAGGCGCCGGTTGGCGCGCACCGCGCCGTGGCAGGCCATCGTCGACAGCAGTTCGTCGCGCGCGCCGGCGACGCGGCGGCTGTGGCCGTGCTCGCGCAGGTCGGTCAGCACGTCGCGCAGCAGGGCTTCCGGTTCGGCCTGGGCCAACAGTGCCGGGATGCTGCGCACGTGCAGCGACTGCGGGCCGCTGCGGGTGATCTCGAAGCCCAGCGCGGCCAGTGTGTCCGCCTCGCGCTCGGCGGTGTCGGCATCGCGCTCGCCCACCGCCAGGGTGATCGGCACCAGCAGCGGCTGCGCATGCAGGCCGATGCCGTCGTGCGCGTTCTTCAGCCGTTCGTAGCCGATGCGCTCGTGCGCGGCATGCATGTCGACCACGATCAGGCCTTCAGCGTTCTCGGCCAGGATGTAGATGCCGTGCAGCTGCGCGATCGCATAGCCGAGCGGCGGCACGCCGCTGTCGGGCGAGGTCGGCGGCAGGCCGCCGGCCGCATCCTGGGCCTGCAGCGGCAGGGTCGCCGCCGCCCCATCGGCGCTCCCCGCGGGCGCGGCATACAGCGCCGCGTAGGCGGCCGGGGCCTCGTTGACGCGCAGGCCGAGCGGCGATTGCGCCGGGCGCCATTGCGCGCCGTAGCCGCCGCCCCCGGTGCCGCTGCCCATCGCGCCGGACATCGGCAGCGCGCCGCCGGCATACGCCATCGGCGGCGCCTGCGCGGCATCGCCGGCGGTCGGCGTGCTGCCGGCGCGGGTCTGCGCCAGCGCGTCCTGCAACGTGCGATAGACGAAGTCGTGGATCAGCCGCGCATCGCGGAAGCGCACCTCGTGCTTGGCCGGGTGCACGTTGACGTCGACCCGCGACGGCTCCAGTTCCAAGAACAGCACGTACGCCGGCTGGCGGCCATGGAACAGCACGTCGCCGTAGGCCATCTTCACCGCATGCGCGACGCTGCGGTCGCGCACCGAGCGGCCGTTGACGTACAGATACTGCTGGTCGGCGCTGGCGCGCGAATAGTGCGGCTGCGCGATCCAGCCGTGCAGGCGCAACCCGGCGCCGCTGTGGTCCACGCGCAACGCCTGGCGCGCGAAATCCTCGCCGAGGGTCTCGCCCAGCCGCGCATCCGAATACAGGTCGCCGGGCTTGTAGCGCCGCGACGGCTTGCCGTTGTGGGAGACGCGCAGCTCCACGTCCGGGCGCGCCAGCGCCAGCGAGCGCAGCCATTCCTCGATGTGGCCCAGCTCGGTGCGCTCGGCGCGCAGGAACTTGCGTCGCGCCGGCACGTTGTAGAACAGCTCGCGCACCTCGACCGTGGTGCCCGGCGCCTGCGCGCGCGGCTGCACCTGGCCGACCTTGCCGCCGTCGACCTGCAGCGCCACGCCATGTTCGTCGCCGGGACGCCGCGAGGCCAGGGTGAAGCGGCTGACCGAGGCGATCGACGGCAGCGCCTCGCCGCGGAAACCGAGCGTGCCGACCGACTCCAGGTCGTCGAGCGAGGCGATCTTGCTGGTCGCGTGCCGCGAGACCGCCAGCGGCAATTCCTCCGGCGCGATGCCGCCGCCGTCGTCGCGGATCCGGATCAGGCGCACGCCGCCCTCTTCCAGGTCGATGTCGACGCGGCGCGCGCCGGCATCCAGCGCGTTCTCGACCAGTTCCTTGACCACCGAGGCCGGTCGCTCGACCACCTCGCCCGCGGCGATCTGGTTGATCAGGATGTCGGGCAGCTGGCGGATGCTCATGCCGGCTCCCGCTTGCGCTGCGGCGCACGCGCGCAATGCGCGTGCCGGGCGATCGCGCCAGGCCCGGAATCGGGAGAACAGCAACGGTTACGGGACATCGGCACGGCTCACGGCGCGGACGCCGTCATGAGGATCAGCCGGCGATGATAGCCGAGCGCCTCAGCGGCTGCCGCCGGCGACGGTGCTGGCCGCTTCGGCCTCGGCCTGCGCGCGCGCCGCGAACAGCGTGCCCGGCGGCGGCTGCCGGGTGAAGAAGGTATTGACCCCGTCCAGCACCGCGCCGGCGAGGCGCCGCTGGTAGCCCGGATCGGTCAGCCGACGCTCTTCGTCCGGATTGGAGATGAAGGCGGTCTCGACCAGCATCGCCGGCATGTCCGAGGTGCGCAGCACCGCGAAGTTGGCGCGCTCCAGTTCCGGCTTGTGGTTGTTGCCGATCCGCTTGAGTCCGCCCAGCACGTGTCCGGCCGCGTCTTCGGAGGCCTTCATGTGCCCGCTCTGGGCCAGGTCCAGCAACACGCTGGCCAAGGTGCTGTCGGTCTTCTGCAGGCGCACGCCGCCGACCAGGTCGGCCGCGTTTTCCTTGTCCGCCAGCCAGCGCGCGCGCTGCGAGGAGGCGCCCTTGGTCGACAACACGTAGACCGAGGAGCCGGTCGCGCTGCGGTTCTCGGCGGCGTCGGCGTGGATCGAGATGAAGATGTCGGCCTTGGCCGCGCGCGCCTTCTGCGCGCGCATCGGCAGCGGGATGAATACGTCGCTGTCGCGGGTCATGTAGGCCTTCATGCCTGGCGTGGCGTTGATCTGCCGCGCCAGTTCGCGGCCGATCGCCAGGGTCACGTCTTTCTCGCGCTTGCCGGTCGGGCCGGTGGCGCCGGGATCCTGGCCGCCGTGGCCGGGATCGATAGCCACGATCAACGGCCGCATGCCCGGCTTCATCGCCACCCGCGACGGCGCGCTCGGCATCACCGGGCGCGCTTCGGCCGCGGCAGCCACGGCCGCGTCGTCGGCGCTGGCTAGGGCGTCGGGCTTCGCCGGGGTCGGCGCTGCCGCGACGCCCTGCTGGGCTGGCACGGTGCTGCCGGTCGATGGAGCCGGCACAAGGGTTCCGGTCGCCGCCACCGCGGCCTGGGCCGCAGCGGGCGCCGCCATCGCACCGGCCATCGGCGCCGGCGCCGGCGTCGGCGCTGCGCTGGACGCTGTCGTGGGTGCCGGCGCAGGCGCTGCACGCTGCACCACCGACGAGGTCAAGGCCGCGGTCGCGCGTGCCGCTTCCTGACGCGGATCGGGGGTCGGCTTGGCCGCGACCGCATCCGCGGCGGCGGCAGGCAGGGGATTGCTGGACGCGGTCGATGCCGGCGCGGCGGCACTGGCGCTGGCCACCGGCTTGGCCGACGCCGCATCGCCCGGCCACTCGATCACCAGCACCGAACTGCCGCCGACGGTCTGCATCTGCGGCTTGAACGCCACCACCGGGCTGCTCAGGTCGAACACGATGCGCAAGGTGCCGGGAACCGGATGGCCGGTGCGTACGGCGGTGACCACGCCGTTGCCGGCGGGCAGCTTCAGGCCTTGCGCGGCGGAGGATTCGGGCAGATCGACGACCAGCCGGTTGGGATTGGCCAGGGTCAGCGTGGTGAAGCCGCCGCTGCCCTGCAGCCGGATCTCGGCGCGGGTGCCGGTGGCGCCATTGCCGACCGACACCGCCTGCACCTGGCCCGCAAACGCCGATTGCGCCGCTAGGCACCAGCCTGCGGCGATGGCGGAACAGGCGAAAAATCGGATCCCCAGGCGCATAGGGGCGATTCAAGCATCACCGCGCCATAAACACAAGCGGTTTTCCCTTAATAATCCATAACCTGCCTGCACTTCCTAGTGTCAGCCGACAGAAAGACCGTGCAAGTCGTCCCGTTCTGCGACCCGCGCCAGCCACGCCTCGCCCACCGCGGTGCCGGCCCGCAACTGCACCGAGCGTCCGGCATCGTGCAGTGCCAGCGCCACGGCCAGATCGGCGGGCGGCAGCATGTCGCCGCCGCGTTCGGGCCATTCCACCAGCCACAGCGTCGCCGCGGCCTCGTCCAGACCCAGAAAATCCAGTTCGCCGGCCGCGCCGATGCGGTACAGGTCCAGGTGCCAGGCTTCGCCGTCGGGCAGCGGATAGCGCTCGACCAGGGTGTAGGTCGGGCTGCGGATCGCGCCCTGCACCCCCAGCGCGCGCAGCAGCGCCCGTGCCAGGGTCGATTTGCCGGCGCCCAGATCGCCATGCAGGTGTACCGTCGCCAGCGCAGGGCGGGTAGCCGCCAATAGCTGGCCCAGGCGCTCGGTGGCGTCGCTGTCGTGCAGATGGAGATGCATCATCGCTCCGCTTGCGGATTGGCCAGGTGGCGCAGCGCCGGCAGCAGGTCGGACGGCAGCAAGCCGCGCTGGCCGGCGGCGGCGGCGCGATCGCCGGCCGCGGCATGCAGCAGCGCACCGACGCTGGCCGCGTCGAACGCGTCAAGGCCCTGCGCGCGCAGCGCGGCGATCACCCCGGTCAGCAGATCGCCCATGCCGCCGACCGCCATGCCCGGATTGCCGGCGGCGATGACCCGCGGCACTCGCCCTGGCGCGGCGACGATGCTGCCGGCGCCTTTCAGCACCACCGTCGCCCGGTAGCGCTCGGCCAGCGCCGCGGCGGCGGCGAAGCGGTCGCGCTGCACCTCGGCGGTGGCGATGCCGAGCAGGCGCCCGGCCTCGCCCGGATGCGGGGTCAACACCGCGTCCGGCAACGCGCGCGGCGCTTGCGCCAGCAGGTTCAGCGCATCGGCATCGATCACCATCGGCAGCTCCGCCGCCAGCGCCAGCCGCCATAGGCCCTGCGCCCACTCGTCCTGGCCCAGCCCGGGACCGAGCGCGACCACGCTCGCCTTGCGCAGCAGCGGCGCCAGCGTGGCGCCGTCCTCGACCGCATGGGTCATCGCTTCCGGACACCGCGCCAGCAGCGGCGCCACGTGCAGTGCGCGCGTCGCCACGCTGACCAGGCCGGCGCCGGCGCGCAACGCCGATTCGGCCGCGAGCATGACCGCGCCACCGCTGCCGAGGTTGCCGCCGATGCACAGCACGTGGCCGGAATCGCCCTTGTGGCTGTCGCGCCGGCGCGGCGCCAGGCGCGTGCCCAGCGCCGCGGCGGCCCAGGCCTGCGCCTGCGGCGTGCAACCGTCGAATGCGGCGGCCGGCACGTCCAGCGTCGCCAGGGTGGCGTCGCCGACATGGTTCAGCGCCGCGCCGGTGTGCAATCCGGCATGGGCGACGATGAACTGCACGGTCAACGTCGCCGGCAAGGCCGCGCCGGGCACGCTGCCGTGCTCGGCATCCACGCCGCTGGGCACATCCAGCGCCAACACCGGCGCACCGAGCCCGGCGAGCGCACCCAGCAAGGCGGCCAGTTCGGCGTCGGGCGCGCGATTGAGGCCGATGCCGAGCAGCGCGTCAACGACCACGTCGGCCTGGTCCAGCGCGGCATCGAAGACCTCGATGCGGCCGCCGACGCCGATGTAGTCGGTGCAGGCGCGCTGCGCCAACGCCGATTGCGGGCCGCGCCCGGGAAGATGCAGCACGCGCACGCGGCGTCCGGCGCAATGCGCGAGCCGCGCCAGCACGTAGCCGTCGCCGCCGTTGTTGCCGGTGCCGCAGGCCACCAGGATGCGCTGCGCCTGCGGCCAATGCTGCAGCAGCGTCTGCCAGGCGGCCTGGCCGGCACGCTGCATCAGCGTGTAGCCGTCGCCGCCGAGCAGGGCCGTGGCCTGCGCGTCGAGGCGCCGCGCGGCGGCGGTGGCGTAGAGATCGAACGAGTCGGACATGCGCGAGATTCTATACTTGCGCCATGTCCAGCAACGTTGCTCCTGTCGACCCCCATGCCGCGGCTGCGCGCATTCGCGCGCTCGCGCGCGAGTTCGGCTTCCAGCGCTGCGGCATCGCCGGGATCGAGCTGCAACAGGACGAGGCGCATCTGCGCGACTGGCTGGCGCAGGGCCTGTACGGCACGATGCAGTGGATGGCGCAGCATGGCGACAAGCGCGCACGCCCGGCTGAGCTGATTCCGGGCACGCTGCGGGTGATCTCGGTCGGTCTGGACTACGGCCGCAACGACGACGATTCGGCCTGGGACACGCTGCGCGACGGCGAGCGCGCCTATGTCGCCCGCTACGCGCTGGGCCGCGATTACCACAAGCTGATGCGCAACCGCCTGCAGAAGCTGGCCGAGCGCGTCCAGGCCGAGATCGGCCACTTCGGCCATCGCGTGTTCGTCGATTCGGCGCCGGTGCTGGAGCGCGCCCTGGCGCGCGACGCCGGCCTGGGCTGGATCGGCAAGCACACCTGCCTGATCGACCGCAACGGCGGCTCCTGGTTCTTCCTCGGCGAGATCTACGTCGACCTGCCGCTGCCGATCGACCCGCCTGCCAGCGCGCATTGCGGCACCTGCACGCGCTGCATCGACGTGTGCCCGACCCAGGCGATCGTCGCGCCGTACCGACTGGATGCGCGCCGCTGCATCGCCTACCTGACCATCGAGCACGACGGCGCGATTCCCGAGGAACTGCGCCCGGCGATCGGCAACCGCATCTTCGGCTGCGACGACTGCCAGCTGGTGTGTCCTTGGAACAAGTTCGCCAAGCGCAGCGACGAGCCCGACTTCCGCGCCCGCAACGACCTCGATCGGGCCACGCTGGCGCAGCTGTTCGCCTGGGACGAAGACGAATTCCTGCGCCGCACCGAAGGCAGCGCGATCCGCCGCAGCGGCCACGAGCGCTGGCTGCGCAACCTGGCGGTGGCGCTGGGCAATGCGCCGACCACGCCGCAGGTGCTGGCCGCGCTTGGCGCGCGCGCGCAGCACGCTTCGCCGCTGGTCCGCGAGCATGTGCAATGGGCGCTGGCGCGGCATGCAGGCGCAGCGTCCACAAGCGACGGCGCCATGCCGCGACCGGCCGATCACGCCGACGTGCGACGATAGCCGCCCGCACCCATCGCAACGCCCGCATGCCCGATCGCGACGACCAGATCCTCAGCCCCAGCCAGCTCAACACGCTGGCGCGCGACCTGCTGGAAAGCGCGTTCCCGCTGGCCTGGGTGGAAGGCGAACTGGGCAACGTCACCCGACCCTCGTCCGGGCACCTGTACTTCACCTTGAAGGACGCGCGAGCGCAGGTGCGCTGCGCGATGTTCAAGCCGAAGAGCCAATGGCTGAAGTTCGTGCCGCGCGAAGGCCTGCGCGTGCTCGCGCGCGGCCGGCTGACCCTGTACGAGGCGCGCGGCGACTACCAGTTGGTGCTGGATCATCTGGAGGAAGCCGGCGAAGGCGCGTTGCGCCGCGCCTTCGAGGAACTCAAGGCCAGACTGGCCGCCGAAGGCCTGTTCGCCAGCGAGCGCAAGCGCGCCCTGCCCGCCTTCGTGCGCCGCCTGGCGGTGATCACCTCGCCCAGCGGCGCGGCGGTGCGCGACGTGCTGAGCGTGCTCGGCCGGCGCCTGCCGCTGCTGCAGGTGGACATCCTGCCGAGCCTGGTGCAAGGCGACAGCGCCGCGGCGCAACTCACCTCGCTGCTGCAGCGCGCCGATGCCAGCGGCCGCTACGACGCGATCCTGCTGACCCGCGGCGGCGGCTCGCTGGAAGACCTGTGGGCGTTCAACGACGAACGCCTGGCGCGGGCGATCGCCGCCGCGGCCACGCCGGTGGTGTCGGCGGTCGGCCACGAGACCGACGTGACCCTGGCTGACTTCGCCGCCGACCTGCGCGCGCCGACGCCGTCGGTCGCCGCAGAACTGCTCGCCCCCGACCAGCGCGATCTCGCCGCGCGCCTGCGCGGCCAGCACGCGCGGCTGCTGCAGTGGCAGCAGCACCGCCTGCGCCAGGCGATGCAACGCGCCGATCGCGCCTTGCTGCGGCTGCAGGCGCAGAGCCCGCAAGCGCAGCTGCAATTGCTGCGACGGCGCCAGCAGGATGCCGCGCGCCGCCTGCTGGCGCTGTGGCGGCAGCAGCAAGAACGCCGCGGCGCGCGCCTGCGCCATGCCGCCGCGGTGCTGCGCACGGCGCAACCGCAACGGCGCCTGGCGGCCCTGCGCGAGCGCCTGCTGGCGCTCGGCAGGCGCCCGCAAGCGGCGATGGCGCGCCAGCTGCAGGCCGACGCGCAACGCCTGCGCGCGCTGGCCCGCGCGCTGGAAACGGTCAGCCCGCTGGCCACGGTGACGCGCGGCTACGCGATCCTGACCCGGATCGACGACGGCACGCTGGTGCGCTCGACCGCGCAGCTCGCGCCCGGCGATCGCCTGCGCGCGCGGCTGGCCGACGGCGAGGTGACGCTACGTACAGAATGAGTGCGGCAACCTGTCGCGACCGTTGCTCATCGTTGCCCCCCTCATGCCACAGCAAACTTCCAACGAGCAACGCATCAAGGCGGTGCTGCAAGGCATGCGCCGCGCCGAGCGCGACAGGGCTGGCCAATTGTCGCGCACGAACGACACGCTCTCCCTGATCGGCGGCGCCACCTACGGCTCCGCCGGGGACGCGCAACGTGTGATCGACTGGCTGGCGCGCGATGTGCACACGCTGCCGCAGTTGCGTGCCGAACACCTGGCCGATGTCGGCGAGACCATCTGCATCGTCTGGAACGGCTGCGGCGGCGACCATGCCGCGCTGTCGCAGTGGTTGAACGGCCGCCATGCGCAGCTCGACGGCCATACGCCGCGTCAGCTGCTGCAGGACGGCGCCAGCGCCCGGCTGCTCGCCGCGGCCCGCGTGTCCTTCGCCGCTTAGCGGCAATGTGCCGCGCGCGCCGTCGCCGGAGGACCGGCGTGCGGACTCAATCCAGCGGTGCGACGACCAGCAACGGATCCAGGTCGTAGCCCATCGCCACCGCCCTGGCCTTGATCTGCTCGAATAGCGCACGCGGCATCCGCGGCGAACGCGACAGCACCCACAGGTATTTGCGGTCCGGTTCGCCGATCAACGCCCACTGGTAGTCCGGATCCAGCGCGATCACCCAGTAATCGGCCCAGACCATCGGCACCCAGGCCAGCCAATCGGGCGCGAAACGCACCTGCAATCGCCCGGGATGGCCTTGGACCCGCCGTGCCACGCCCTCGGCGGCGAGCACGCCGTCCTTGCCGGTCCGGCAGGCGTTGCGCACGCCGACCAGTCCGTCGTCGCGCAGCATGTAGGCGGCGGTGATGTCGCCGGTGCATTTCTTCTGAAACGACACCGGCAGGTGCGCGATTTCGTGCCATTGCCCGGCGTAGCGACCCAGGTCGAACTCTGCGACCGAGCTCACCGGCTGCGCGGCCCGCGCCGGCAGCGCTAGGCACAGCACACAGGCCAGCAGCATCGCGATCGATGAATGACGCATGCGCGATCCAGCAAGGGGAGAAGACAGCCTTATGCAGCAGCGCGGCAACGATGTAAAGCCGCGGCGCGACCGCGCGCGGCGATGCGGCAGGCGATTGGCCGCGGCGCAAAGTTGCCATGCGCGCGTCGTCCGCTGCGACTGCGCACGCGATGCGTGCGCGCCTTCCGCACGCCATGGCATCCGGGTGGGTCGCGCTGGCGCCGCTAGCTCAGCGCGACGGACCGGCAGACGCTGGCGCTGTTTGAACCGCTGGCGCCGGACCGGAACTCAGGATCGACGCGCCACCAGGCGTCAGGGGAACAGATCGGCGACTGCGAGATCCTCGCTGTGGCCGCCGCACTCCACCGGCTCGCGCAGGACGACCTGCTCGGCGACACCATCGCGGTGATGCAGGTACACGTTGACCTGCACGCATTCGGCACCGATCTGCTCGATGTACGGCGCGCCGTTGCCGACACCCGCCTGGGAGGCGGCATCCGCATCGGAAACATCCGCTGTTGCAGCGGCGCTCGCAGCTCCCGCAAACGCCCAGGCCATGGCACACAAGCAAAACCGCAACAATCCGCTGTTCATTGGCTTCCCCTGTTGGCCATGTACCCAATGATTGCGACAGCCGCGGCCAGTAGTTGAGCGGTATATTCCGAAAAAAGGCCGTATCCCATCATTTGTCTACGGCGCGTGAACATGCGCCCCCGTACGTGCGACGTCCTGTAAATGGTCGCGTCTGAGGCAGAAAGGCGGGGCAACGGCATCGGACAAAACATGAGTGACGTGCGGAAATCGGCATATCGCGTCGCTCAGCGCTGGCGCCCGCGCAGGCATGTACCGCGGAAGCCCGGGCAACGCGGTCGCAGCCCTCGGCGCGTATGCGGCGGCACGGCGCAATCGTGCGGCAGCGCTTGCCGCAAAGAAAAGGGCCTGCATTTCTGCAGGCCCTTGATGTAATGGTGGCCGAGGACGGAATCGAACCGCCGACACGGGGATTTTCAATCCCCTGCTCTACCAACTGAGCTACTCGGCCACTGCGCAACGCGGCAGGACCGGTGCGAGGACGCGCATCATAGCGATGCTGTCGGAATTGGGCAAGTGTGGTGTCTCCGGAATTTCCCTACCGCACGGCAGGGCGTGCGCCGACTGCACCGGACGGCAGCGCGCCCCATGCTGCAGGCGTCCTCGGCGCCTAGTCCATGCACGGCACGGATGCCGCTGGCGATGGTCATGGACCAGGTCGCCGAGGACAGCGCGACGTGGCAGGATCCCGCGCCACCGGCGTCCAAGCCGCTGCCATCGGAACGTTTTGTGCCGCTGGCGGTGGCACGTCCGATCCTTTGGGTCAGCCGGCGCGCTATGAAGGACTACTGCCGTATCTGCTGCCGGAGACGCATGATCTGCCTTGCAGGTGGGATCGCACTGCACATGCGGGTGCCGCGCTACCGGTTCGCAGGAGCGGTGGCGCTGCGACCAGCGCTGCGGCGCTGACCAAGCCGACGAGTTCGCGCAGGTCCAGGTGCAGCGAGCCTGCGGCGCCGATCTGCCCGCCCATGCTGTAGCGCGCGCCGCCGATCGAGACCGCGCCCGGCATGGCTGCGCTGCGGTACCGCGACACGGCGTGCATGGCGACGGGACGCCACGAGACGGCGAGCTTCTGCCGGAACCTCCTGCCGACAGGAATGTCCAGCGTCCACGCGCACGCCTTCGGCGTGCCCGCCCCACCACGCAGTGCCCAGGCGCCGTAGTATTCTTCGCCGATCTTCACGTCTTGGAATTCGGTTATGGGTCAGCGGCTTCGCTTCGGCTTGCTCGTGTTGTGCACTGCGCTGCTGGCTGGCTGCGGCGACGGCATGGTGCGCCGCGTGTCCGACCCCGCCGCCAGCGTGCAGCAACTCACCGTCAACATGGACGGCAGCTGGAAGGTGGACCTGCGCCTGCAGAACTACAGCAGCATCCCGATGCGCTACGACACCGTGCGCCTGGAACTGGGCGTGGGCGGCGAAGCCGCCGGGACCGTGCAGACCGCGCCCGGGATCTCGATCGGACCGGAAACGGCGGACGTGGTCAGCATCGCGCTGCGCCCCAGTTCGGCCGCCCGCATCGCCGTCGCCGACGCGCTGGCCGGGCGCCGCAGCCTCGAGTACACGCTCAAGGGCAGCATCGACGCGACGCCGGAAGAGAAGAAGCAGCGCAACTTCGAGATCGACACGCGCAACATGCTCAGCCCGGCGCCTGGACTGGACGGCGTCCTGCGTTGACGCCAACCGCCGCGCTGCCGGCGCTGCGGCGCGGGCACTGCGGTACCGGTATCGGCAGGCGACCTGCACCTGCCTGCCGCCTGGGCAGAATGTCTCCTCGACAAAGAAATAGCCTGAACTTGCTCCGCAGCGATTGGTCGTCATAGCGCGGCGAAGCGCTGCGGCTCGCGGCTGTATCGACATCGCCAAGACCTTCGCTGAACCCGGCAACCCTGCCGGCTCGCACTGCCCGAAGCGCCATCACCGCGCCAGTAGCTCGCCCAGAACCTCGCCGGTCGACGCCATGCCGTCGACCGGCGCTTCACCGATCGCAGCCACGACCTTCGCGGGCCCGCTGCTGTACTGGCCATCGCCAGCGCCCCACTGACCCACGCACCCGCCTCCGGCGGTCTGCGCCATCGCCAGCGCCGGGCGCATCGACGAGCCGCAGAACATCAATGCTCCACAAGAAACTGGGCACGTTCAGCTGCCATTACCGCCAAATTACTACATAAATGTAATATATATATATGTACGAAATAGGCAGCCACGCATGAGCCGCTTCGGTGCCACCGAACAGCGCCTGGACGTCACCGGCCGCAAGCATCCGGGTTTCCCGCGCGACGCGGCCACGGTCGTGCGCCTGATCAAGCTGCTGCACAAGCTGATCCTGGACCAGGGCAACGACCTGCTGCGCGCCTATGGCCTGAACTACTCCGAATACAACGTGCTGATGATGATCGACGCCAGTCCCGACGGAACCCTGAGTCCGTCGCAGCTGAGCGACGCGGCCAGCGAGAAATCGGCCAACATCACCCGCCTGACCAGCCATCTGGTCGACAAGGGCCTGATCCAGCGCAGCCCCAGCGCCGAGGACCGGCGCATGTTGCTGCTGCGCCTGACCGCCGAGGGCGAGCGCCTGATCGCGGCGTTCATGCCCGACGTGTTCGCGCAGCTCAGCGGCTATGCGCAGCACCTGCAGCGCGCCGAACTGGCGCAACTGGAAGCCCTGTTGAAGACATTGCTGCGCGGCGTGGAGCGCGACGCATGAGCGCGCATCGCGCCGATGCCGGTACCGGCGCGCCCGCAGGCGCGGCGCCGCCGCAGCGCCTGCGCACGCTGCTGGCCGAGGCCTTGCGCGGCGAAGGCGACGCCTGGCTGTTCGTGCTGCGCACGCTGCTGTCGATCTACCTCGCCGGCTGGATCGCGCTGCGCCTGGACCTATCCTCGCCGATGACCGCGATGATCACCGTGGTGGTGGTGATGCACCGACAGACCGGCATGGTGTTCGCCAAGGGATTCTATCGCGTGCTGGGCACGCTGATCGGCAGCGTCGCCGCGCTGGCGATGGTCGCGCTGTTTCCGCAGGAGCCAGTGCTGTTCGTGCTGGTGCTGGCGCTGTGGATCGGCCTGTGCACCGGGGGCGCGCTGCTGTACCGCAACTTCAAAGCGTATGCGTTCGTGCTGTCCGGCTATACCGTGGCGCTGATCGCGCTGCCGGCGGTGAACCAGCCGGAGAACGTGTTCACGCTGGTAGTCGCGCGCGTGACCGAGGTGCTGCTGGGGCTGCTGGTGACCGGCGTGGTCAGCGACGTGGTGTTCCCCAGCCGCCTGCGCCAGACCCTGCGCGATACCGTGCGCCGCGCCTACGACGGCTTCCTGGATTTCGTCCGCGACGCCACCGGCGGCCAGCTGCCGCGCGCGGCGATGGAGCAGGCGCACCTGCGCTTCGTCCGCGACGCGGTGGAGATCGAGGACCTGCGCAGCTCGGTGGTGTTCGAAGACCCGGAGGCGCGCGTGCGCAGCGGCCGCCTGCGCCTGCTCAACCAGCGCTTCATGGCCGTGTCCACCAGCTTCCAGTCGCTGCACCACTACATCAACCGGCTGCTGCGCCAGGCCGAAGGCGAGGTCGCCGAGGCGCTGATCGGCCTGTACCGACCGCTGAAGGCGGCGCTGAGCGAGCGCGGCGGCCGCGAGCGCACGGCCGACACCGCACGCCGGCTGGCCGAGTGCCGCGACGCGCTGGCACCGCGCGCCGCCGTGGTACGCGACACCCTGCCGAGCGCGCGCCATGAGGATTTCGATACCGGCGTGTCGCTGCTGCGGCGCTTCTTCGGCGAGTTGCACGACTATGTCGCCGCCGAGGCCGCGCTGGTCGCCCCGCAGCAATGGCGTACGCCGCAGGAGACCGGCGACACCGCGGTGTTCCTGCGCGGCAACGACTACGCGGCGGCGGCGCTGACCGCGCTGCGCAGCGCGCTGCTGGTGGCGGCGATGTGCTGGCTGTGGATCCAGGCCGGCTGGATCAGCGGCGCCACCGCGGTGTTCCAGGCGGTGGCGTTGAGCGCGATCCTGTCGTCCAGCGCCAACGCGCCGGCGGCGGCGCGCTCGCTGTTCAAGGGCTTCGTGTTCGGCGCCGCGCTGGGCGCGGTCTGCCAGTTGCTGGTGCTGCCGCAGATGGACGGCTACGTCCTGTTCGTCGCCGGCACCGCGCCGTTCCTGCTGCTGACCCTGTACCTGGCCTCCAAGCCGGCGCTGTTCGGCTTCGCCACCGGCACCAACCTGGCCTTCATCTCGATCCTGGCGGTGCAGCCCACGCCGCGCTTCGACGCCGTGGCCACCTTCAACAGCGTGGTGCCGTTGCTGCTGGGCACGCTGGCGGTGAGCGTGGCGTTCGTGTTCGTGCCGCCGGTGATCGGCACCCGCTGGCATCGCCGGCGCCTGCTGGAACAGCTGCGGCGGCAGACCACGCTGGCCGCGCGCGCGCCGCTGCCCGGCCTGCAGTTGCGCCTGGAAAGCGTCAACCGCGACCTGTTCCAGCAGATCGTCGCGCATACCCCGCCGGGCAGCGACGAGCTGCGCGACCTGCTCGGCTGGGCGCTGTCGGTGCACGAGACCGGGCGCACCCTGGTCGAGCTGCGCCGCGACGCCGCCGACGGCGACCTGCCGGCCGCGCTGGCGGCCGACGTGGACGCCGCGGTGCAGGCGCTGGCCGCGCTGTACCTGGCGCCCTCGCCGCCACGGCACCGCCTGGCGCTGCAGCGCATCGACGCGGCGCTGGCCGCGAGCCGGGTCGATGGCCAGGTGCCGCTGCGCTGGAAACGCACCCGCGAGCACTTGCACCTGCTGCGCGGCGCGCTGCTCGATGCCGATTCGGTACTTGCCGCACTCGCCAGCGGGCACCCGCCCGCCCCGCCCTCGCCAGGAGCCGCCGATGTCGCTGCCCGCTGAAATCTCGATCGCCGGCGTGTACGTGCCCGGCCTGTTGGTGCTGGCGGTGCTGCTGCTGTTCGCCGCCTGGGCGGTCGATGCGCTGGCCGGCCGCGCCGGGCTGTACCGCTACGCCTGGCACCCACCGCTGTTCCGCCTGGCCTTGTACGTCGCCGTGTTCGCCGCGTGCGGCCTGCTCCTTTTGCCGTGAGTCCCGCCATGAAGACCCCTGCCCTGATCCGTTTCACCCTGACCGCCGCGGTCGTGCTGATCGCCGCCCTGCTCGCGCATGCGCTGTGGCGCCACTACATGCTGTCGCCGTGGACCCGCGACGGCCGCGTGCGCGCCGAAGTGGTGCGCATCGCCCCGGACGTGTCCGGCTTGGTCGATGCGGTCGCGGTGACCGACAACCAGCACGTCGAGCGCGGCGACGTGCTGTTCAGCGTCGATCGGCGGCGCTTCGAGCTGGCCCTGGCGCAGGCCCGCGCCGACCTGGCCGCGGCGCAGGCGCAGGCGCGCTCGGCCGGCGCCAGCATCTCCGCCGCGGCCGCCAGCCAGGCGGCCAGCGAGGCCGAATTCCAGATGCGCCGCGCGCAGGCCGAACGCCGTGCCCGCGCCGCGGCGGTGATCTCGGCCGAGGCCCGCTCCGATGCCGAGGCCACCGCGCGCTCGGCGCAGGCCGACGTGCACCGCACCGCCGCCGTGCGCGGCCAGGCCAGCGCCGCACAGGCGCAGGCGCTGGCGGCGGTGGAGCAGGCCCAGGCCGCGGTCGACCTGGCCGCGCTGGATCTGCAACGCACCCAGGTCCGCGCCACCGCCGACGGCTACGTCACCAACCTGGACGTGCGCGTCGGCGACTACGCCCAGGCCGGCGGCGCGCGGTTGGCGCTGGTACGCGACGACGCGATGTGGGTCTACGGCTACTTCGAGGAAACCAAGCTGCCGCAGGTGCACGTCGGCGATCGCGCCGATATCCGCCTGATGAGCGGCGGGGTGCTGCTGCACGGCCGGGTCGAAGGCATCGCCCGCGGCATCGCCGACAGCGACAACCCGACCAGCGCCTCGCTGCTCGCCGACGTCAGCCCCACCTTCAACTGGATCCGCCTGGCGCAGCGGGTGCCGGTGCGGGTGCGCATCGACCCGGCCAGCGTGCCGGAGGGCACGATCCTGGCCGCGGGCATGACTGCGACAGTCACGGTGCATGGAAAGCCGTGATTGGGGAGTCGGGATTGGGGATTCGTAAAAGCCAGCTGCGGGCCCCGATCCATCCACACCGCGCGACCGCCGTTACGAATCCCGAATCTCCAATCCCCAATCCCCAATCCCGGCCCCACATCCATACGCCGTAGTATCCTGCGCATCTCGGCCGCGCCGCGGCCTCTGTTCCGAGCGACCGCATGAGCACCTACCAAGCCCCGTTGACCGACCTGCGCTTCGCGCTGCACGACGTGCTGCAGGTGGAGGCCCTGTTCGCCCGCCTGGGCTACGCCGAGGCCACCGCGGACGTGGTCGATGCCGTCCTGGAGGAAGCCGCGCGCTTCACCGGCAGCGTGCTGGCGCCGCTGAACCGGGTCGGCGACGAGCATGGCTGCACGCTGGACGCGGCCACCGGCGCGGTCACCACCGCACCCGGTTTCCGCGAGGCCTACCGCCAGTTCGCCGACGGTGGCTGGACTGGCCTGACCGCCGCGGTCGAATTCGGCGGCCAGGGCCTGCCGCACACGCTGGGCGTGCCGCTCAACGAAATGGTCAACGCCGCCAACCTGGCCTGGGGCAACTTCCCGCTGCTGTCGCATGGCGCGGTCGAGGCGCTGAAGCAGCATGGCGAGGCCTGGCAGCAGGAGGTGTTCCTGAAGCCGCTGGTCGACGGCCGCTGGACCGGCACCATGTGCCTGACCGAACCGCACTGCGGCACCGACCTGGGCCTGCTCAAGACCCGCGCCGAACCCAACGCCGACGGCAGTTGGTCGGTCAGCGGCACCAAGATCTTCATCACCGCCGGCGAGCACGACTTCACCGACAACATCGTGCACCTGGTGCTGGCGCGGCTGCCGGACGCGCCGGCCGGCGCCAAGGGCATTTCGCTGCTGGTGGTGCCCAAGTTCAAGGTCGCCCGCGACGGCAGCGTCGGCGAGCGCAACGCGGTGCGCTGCGGCTCGCTGGAGCACAAGATGGGCATCCACGGCTCGGCCACCTGCGTGATGAACTTCGACGGCGCGCAGGGATACCTGGTCGGCCAGCCGCACAAGGGCCTGCAGGCCATGTTTACGATGATGAACACGGCGCGGCTGGGCGTCGGCCTGCAGGGCATCGGCCTGTCCGAGCGCGCCTACCAGAACGCCCTGCGCTACGCGCGCGAGCGCCTGCAGTCGCGCTCGCTGACCGGGGCCAAGCTGCCGGACAAGCCGGCCGACCCGATCCTGGTGCATCCGGACGTGCGCCGCATGCTGCTGACGGTGAAGGCGCTGACCGAAGGCAGCCGCCTGCTGGCGCTGCACGCCGCGACCCTGATCGACGTCGCCCACCATGCGCAGGACCCGGCCGAGCGCGAGCGGGCCGACGTGCTGGTCAGTTTCCTGACCCCGATCTCCAAGGCCTGCCAGACCGAATGGGGCGTGGAGAACACCTATCACGCGCTGCAATGCTTCGGCGGCCACGGCTACATCCACGAGCACGGCATGGAGCAGCTGGCGCGCGATGCGCGCATCACCACGCTGTACGAAGGCACCACCGGCATCCAGGCGCTGGACCTGATCGGGCGCAAGACCGCGTCCAGCCAGGGCGCCGGGCTGAAGCTGTTCCTGGCGCAGATCGAGGCCTTCACCGGCGAGAATGCGGACAATCCGGCGGTGGCCGAGTTCATCGCCCCGCTGCGCGAGAAGGCCGGCGAATGGGCGGCGCTGACCAAGCGCATCCTGCAGCGCGCCGCCGGCAATGCCGACGAGCTGGGCGCGGCCAGCTACGACTACGTGTTCTATTCCGGCTACGTGGTGCTGGCCTACTGGTGGGCGCGCAGCGTCGCCGCGGCCGAGGCCTCGGCGCAGAGCGAGGCGTTCAAGCAGTCCAAGCGCGAGACCGCGCGTTTCTACTACGCCAAGCTGCTGCCGCGCACGCTGACCCACGCCGCGGTGATCGAGGCCGGCGCCGAACCGCTGATGGCGATGGCCGACGCGCACTTCTGAACCCTGCGCAAGGCGCGACCGGCAGCGCATGCGCCGGTCGCGCAGATCCGTCCCGGTTCGATACACAAATCGTCAACAATCGGGTATAAGCTGTTTTCCCGATGGAGACAGACACAACAACGCTTGGTCTGATCGATACCGGAGCCTTCGCCGCTTCGGCCGGCGGCGCGTCGTTGCCGCCGCCCCCCTCCCACCTGCCTTCGGTCCGCCTGCTGTCGCTCGATGCGCACGGCCGGGTGCTGGACTGGATCAACTGGCAATCGGCCGCTTGCCTGTATGCGCGCGGCGCGGTGGCCTGGACCCTGGGCGAACCGTGCATGCACATCCATGGCGGCATGTCGCGCGCCAGCGGCGAGCGCAGCGTGCTGCACCTGCATCCGATCATCGCCGCGCGCGGCCATGCCCGTTCGCGCGCGCTCGACCCCACTCCGACCCTCACCAACACTGCGCTGTTCGCCCGCGACGCGCAGCTGTGCCTGTACTGCGGCCAGCAGTTCAGCCGCCCGCAACTGACCCGCGACCACGTGTTGCCGGTGTCCAAGGGCGGCCGCGACACCTGGGAGAACGTGGTCACCGCGTGCTTCCACTGCAACTCGCGCAAGGGCAACCGCACCCCGCAGCAGGCGTCGATGCCGCTGCTGGCGGTGCCCTACCGGCCGAGCTGGATCGAGCACCTGATCCTGTCCAACCGCAACATCCTGGCCGACCAGATGTCGTTCCTGAAGGCGCAACTGCCCAAGCGCTCCAAGCTGTCGGTCTGACCCGCCACGGCGGCGCAGTCGGCGCCCGTCCCTGCGACGGATTGCCGCACCCGGGCGCCGCAGCGGCCCGCGCTGCGCCCAGCTGAACCGGTTTGCTTGCCCGTCTTCGGAATGGGGAGGAAAATGATCGGTCCGCTGAATCCAGATTCCGATGATCGATCCCACCCGCTATCCGCGCCTCTCGCGCATCCAGATCCCCGCCGAACTGCGCCGCTTCGAGGAATCCGAGCTGCCGGCGATCGCGGAGGAGCTGCGCGCCTACCTGATCGAGTGCGTCGGCAAGAGCGGCGGCCATTTCGGCGCCGGCCTGGGCGTGATCGAACTCACCGTCGCCCTGCACTACCTCTACGACACCCCCGTGGATCAGCTGGTGTGGGACGTCGGCCACCAGACCTACCCGCACAAGATCCTGACCGGGCGCCGCGACCAGATCCACACGGTCAAGCAGGCCGACGGCGTGGCGCCGTTCCCCAAGCGCGAGGAAAGCGACTACGACACCTTCGGCGTCGGCCATTCCTCCACCTCGATCTCCGCGGCGCTGGGCATGGCCATCGCGCTGCAGCGCGCCGGCGACGAGCGCAAGGTGGTGGCGGTGATCGGCGACGGCGCGATGACCGCCGGCATGGCCTACGAGGCCTTGAACCACGCCGGCGGCATGGAGCCGGAGCCGAACCTGCTGGTGATCCTCAACGACAACCGCATGTCGATCTCCGAGGCGGTCGGCGGGGTCACCAAGATGCTCGGCCGGATGAGCGGCAGCAAGACCCTCAATGCGATCCGCGAGGGCGGCAAGAAGATCCTCGGCGACAAGAAGAGCAATCCCACCGCGCGCTTCGTGCGCCGCTGGGAAGAGCACTGGAAGGGCATGTTCGTGCCGTCCACGCTGTTCGAGGAGATGGGCTTCCACTACACCGGCCCGATCGACGGCCACGACCTGCCGGCGCTGATCGGCGCGCTAAAGACCCTGCAGACCCTGAAGGGGCCGCAGCTGCTGCACGTGATCACCACCAAGGGCAAGGGCTACGAACTGGCCGAAGGCGACCAGATCGGCTACCACGCGGTCGGCCCGTTCGACCCGAGCAAGGGCCTGGTGTCCAAGCCGGGGGCCAAGGCGCCGACCTATACCGACGTGTTCGGCGAGTGGATCTGCGACATGGCCGCCGCCGAGCCAGCGCTGCTGGCGATCACCCCGGCGATGCGCGAGGGCTCGGGGCTGGTGCGCTTCAGCAAGGAATACCCGCAGCGCTACTTCGACGTGGCGATCGCCGAGCAGCACGCGGTGACGCTGGCCGCGGGCATGGCCACGCAGGGCGCCAAACCCGTGGTGGCGATCTACTCGACCTTCCTGCAGCGCGGCTACGACCAGCTGGTGCACGACGTGGCGGTGCAGAAGCTCGACGTGCTGTTCGCGATCGACCGCGGCGGCGTGGTCGGCCCGGACGGCGCCACCCATGCCGGCAACCTGGACCTGAGCTTCCTGCGCTGCGTGCCGCACCTGGTAGTGATGGCGCCGGCCGACGAGGCCGAGTGCCGGCAGATGCTCAGCACCGGCCTGCAGCATGCCGGCCCGGCCGCGGTGCGCTACCCGCGCGGCACCGGTCCCGGCGTGGCGCCCGGCGCGACGCTGGACACGCTGCCGATCGGCAAGGCGCAGCTGCGCCTGCAGGGCGCCACGCTGGCGCTGCTGGCGTTCGGCGCGACCGTGGCGGCGGCCGAACAGGTCGGCCGCGAACTGGGCTTGAGCGTGGTCAACATGCGCTTCGTCAAACCGCTGGACCGCGCGCTGGTGCTGGAACTGGCGCGCAGCCACGACGGCTTCGTGACCATCGAGGACAACGTGGTGGCCGGCGGCGCCGGCTCCGGCGTGGCCGAGCTGCTCAATGCCGAAGGCGTGCTGCGCCCGGTGCTGCACCTGGGCCTGCCGGACGCCTTCCAGCACCACGCCAGCCGCGAGCAGTTGCTGGCCGAAGCCGGCATCGACGCCGCCGGCATCCGCGCCGCGGTGCTGGCGCGCTGGCCGCAGCTGGCCGCCGGCGCCAGCACGCCGCGCACCGCGGCAGGCTGACGCCGGCCAGGCTCGGCACGCCGGGAACGACAGGCGCGGCGCGCCCAGGCAGCGCGCGCCGCACGTCGGCGCATCAGGGCGCGATCACCTCGTAGCCGCGTGCGCGCAGCCGGTCCAGCGGGCCGTCGGCCTCCTGCAAGGTCTGCATCGACAACACCGCGAAGCTGGAGCGGTGCTGCGTAAGCGCCCGCTCGGCCGTCTCCAGCCATTTGTCCCGCGCACGCCGGCGCACGTCGCCCAGGCCCAGCTTGCGCGCGATCGCCGCTTCTCCCACCGCATCCACGCACACCCGGTACTGGTCGTTGCCCGGCAGCCCGGCGAGCGCGTCGAGATCGCCTTCGGACCAGGCATTGGCGCGTTGGCGCATCGTCTCCAGGTCGCTCTGGATGACCTGCAGGGTGCGCGCGAAACAGCGGCTGTCGTTCAACGAGGTGGCGCGGAATTCCTGCAGCGCGCGCTTGGCGTCGGGCACCTTCACTTCCACCACCACCGGCACGATCGGCACCTTGGCGCGCTTGGCCGCGCGCGCGATCACCGGCTCGGTGACGCTGGCCATGCTCAACCCCGACTTGCGCATCGCCGCCTCGTAGAGTTCCTGCGCGGCGAAGACCGGGCGCCATTTTTCCACGCTGCCGTCGCGGCCCAGGTAGCGCGCCTTCAGCGGCAGCCAACGCGCATACAGATCCGCCGGCAGCACCTGCTGCAGGGTCTTGTCGTCCGGGTTGCGCCGCGCCTTCAGCAGCGACGGCAGCAACAGCATGCTGCGGAACACGCCCAGATCGGCGGACAGCGACAGCGTCGGCGCGGTGATGACCTGCTGCGACTGGCCGATGACCCGCTCCACTTCGCCCGATTCCCACTGCATGCGCTTGGGCAACGGCGACACCGTGCCCAGGATCCACAGCACATGCTCGCCACGGCGCACCTGCCACAGCCCCGGACCAGGCTGGCGGCCGGTCACCAGCACCGCGTCCAGGTCGACCACCGGCGGCGCAGCGGCCGGCACTGCCGGCGGCGGAACCGGCTGCGCGGCGGCCAGCGCCGCGCATGCCAGCAACACCGCGGCACAGCCACCTCGTACCGCATTCGCCAAGCGCATCCGGCCGCACTCCAGGAATTGGATCGGCGCCGAACCCGGCGCGACGTTGTTCAGACCGCCAGCGTAGGCAGTTCCGCGGCCAACGGATCGGCAGCGGACAGCAGTTCGAAGCGTTCCCACAGAAAGCCCGGCGCCACCACGCAACGCACCAGGCAATAGTCGTCCAGCGGCCGCGCCGCTTGCCAGCTGCCGGCGGCGATCACCACGGCGGCCAGGCCGCCGCGTTCGCTGGCGTCCAGCCGATGGCGTTGCAGGCCGTGCTGCGGATCGAAGCTCAGCAGTTCCAGCGCGCCGCCCTCCTCCCACTGCCAGGTCTCGTCGGCATCGATCCGGTGCCAGTCGCTGTGTTCGCCGTGCACCAGCAGGAAGCGGATCGCGGTGCAGGCCGGACGCGTCGTCGCCTCGTGCTGGACCTGCAGCGTGGAGGTATGTACGCGGGCATAGTGCCCGCCTTCGGGATGCGGCTGCAGCGACAGCTCGCGCAGCAGGGTCTGGATACGGGAGGAGGATGCGGTCGCCATGCGTCAGTCTAGGGTTCGCCAGCGCGATTGGAATAGGCCATTGCGCACGGTCGCGTGGCCCATCGTGCTGTGCCAACCGATCGCACGCGGCACTGTGTGCCGGCCGGACCCGGCCGCACGCACCGGCACTTCCTTCCGTGCACGCGCCGATGCGTGATCGCTGCGGCGCGGTTCAGGGCGTGCGCTGGATTTCCGGCACCGTCGTCCCCTGGCCCAGGCGCCGGCCATTGCACAGGCACACGCCGAAGAACACCAGCAGGTCCCAGCTGTAGCGCTTGAGCAGGCGGCGCGGCTCGCGCAGCAACCGGTACATCCACTCCATGTGCAGCCGCCGCACCCATTCGGGCGCGCGTTGCGCCTTGCCGGACAGGAAATCCAGCAACGCGCCGACCCCGAACAGCAACGGCGCGCGCAGCTGCGCGGCGTGGTCGAGGATCCAGGTTTCCTGCAGCGGATTGCCGAACGCCACCAGCACCACGTCGGCGCCGCTGGCGTTGATGCGATCGGTCAACCCGGCGCCGGCGGCGGCGAACTCGGCGTAGCCGTCGCAGGTGCCGACCACGTCCTGCCCCAGCGTCTGCCGCAGCGTCTGCGCGGCGGACTCGGCCACGCCCGGACGGCCGCCGAGCAGGAAGAAGCGCAGCGGCCGCTGGCTGTGCCGGCACAGGTACGGGATCAGGTCGGTGCCGTTGAGGTTGCCGGCGAAGCGCCGGCCGTGCACCAGCAACGCGCCCAGGTCCATGCCGATGCCGTCGTTGACGATGCGCACGCCCGGCGCGCGCAACCGCGCGCGCAACGCCTGGCACTGCACCACGAAGTTGGTGTTGGCGAAGAACACCTGGCGCTGCTCGCCGCGCGCGCGCGCCTGGAACAGCGCATGCGCGAACGCCGCTTCGGTGGTGCGCAGGATCGGATAGCCGCCCAGCGCCATCACCTCCTGGGTTTCGGGCTGGCGGTCACCAGAGGTCATGGGGGAAGCTGTCCAACAGACCGCGCTGCACGCTGTCCAGATCGAAACCCGCGTTGCCGCCCAAGGCCAGGCACTCCTCCACGCTGTGGCCGGCATGCCACTGCATGCGTCCGGTGCCGTGGTAGTAATCGTCGTACTTGAACCGGTCCTCGCCATTGCCCCAATCCAGGTAGACCGACGGCACGCCGTAGGCCTCGGCCAGGATCAGGCCGTGCAAGGAGCTGGACACCACCAGTTCCGCGCCCAGCAGTTGCCGTACGAACGTGGCTGGTTGCCGGTTCGGCAACACCAGCTGGTCCTTGTAGCGCGCATATTTTTCCGATGGTTCGTTGAAGTGCGGCACGATCAGGAACGGCTGCCGCGTGGCCGGCGGCGCCAGCGCCTCGCGCGGGAAGAACAGCGGCATCAGCAGGCCCGGATCGCCGTAGATCTCCGGCACCTCCAGCCCGCGCTCGCGCAGGAACGCGCGGGTCTTGGGGCCGCGCACGGCGCGCACGTCGAGGCTGCGGAAGGTATGCCGGTCGGCCGGAATCTTGCCGTTGATGCCGCTGCCCCACACCGTGTCGCCATCCCTGGCGAAGTGCAGCACCGAGCCGATCGCGATCAGGCGCCGGCGCTTGTCGCGCTTGTCCAGCAGGGTGCGGTCGCGCTGGCCGAGGACATTGGAAACGATGATCTTGGACAGGTGATCGCCGACATTGATCTCTCCGTTCTTCGGTTTCCACCAGAACAGCGCACGCCGTTCTTCGTAGTCAATCCATTTTTGCAATGCGGACATGCGGGCTCCTCCTCCAGATGCGCATACGATCTTGGTTCGATAGTGGCGGGCTGCCGGCGTCTCAGGTCGCGCTGTCGGCGAACAGCCGCGTTTCCGGATAGGCCGCCGGATCGAGCACGCGGTCGGTGGTGTCGGACCAGCTCAGGCACTGGCGATGGCGCTCGTGCGGCGCCTGCAGCGCCTGTCCGATCGCCGCGACGATCGAGGCCTCGTCGCCCGGCGTGTAGCCGAAACGCGAGGGATAGCGGCCGACCACCGCGTTCGGGCACACCGCCGGCAGGCCGAAGAAATCGTACTGCAGCAGCTTCATCGAACTGTCGGCCAGGTATACCGGCACCTGTTCCGAGGCGTACGGGGCGATGCCGAAGCGCGCGTGCTTGATGTAGCGGATGGTCTCGGCGTGCTTCATCTCGCCGTACACCACCACGTTGTCGCCGTAGCCCGGCGCGCGGCCCATGCCCGAACCGATCACGTGGAAGGTGACCTGCGGGAAGGCGCGGCTGGCGGCGACGAAGAAGTCCGGATCGAACAGCATCGAGCCGACCGCCACTGCATGGATACCCTCGGCGTACGGCGACGGATCGCCGAGCGTGTCCAGGTTGTGGTCCACGCCGTGGCCGACGTGGAACACGTTGTGGCGGCTGGAGATCTCGTCGGCCATCGCCGGCGATACCAGCGCGATCACGTCCAGGCTCGGCGCCACCCGCTCGAACTCGCGCTCGATGTAGTCGGCCACGTTGATCGTGCTCAGCCCGTCGGAGGCGCGGTAGACCTTGCGCGCGGTCGGGTTGATGCGCGCCGCCAGCTCGATGAAGGCCACCGCGATACCGCTTTCGAACACGATCACGTCCGCTTCCTGCATCCAGCGCAGCAGCGTGGCCGGCGGCTTGGCCGCGTACAGCTTGAACATCAGGTCTTCCAGCGGCCGCAGCCAGCGCCGCCGGGTGTTGAACGGATGCACGGGCGCGCGCCACAGGTAGCAGTCCACGCCGTTGTGCCTGACCACGGTGTTAGCGGTGGCGTCCAGCGGCAGGCGCAGGTCGCCCTTGAGCCGCGACAGCAGGCTGTAGCGCAGCGAGAAGAAGCGCGTGGTGCCGCGCTTGGCCAGCTCGTCGGCGATGAAATGGATGTTGGCGCGGCGCGGCGTGCGGTAGTCGTGCGCCGACAGCACCAGGTAGCACGGTGGGCGTCCGGCGATGGCCGCGGCCGGTGCCGCGGCGAGCGTCGCCGACGCGGAAGAATCGCTCATGGCATCGCTCCTTTGCGGGAAGGGGTTTCGGGAAATGTCGCCTGGCCGCGGGTCATCGCTTGGCCCTGGCATCGCGCAGCAGCGTACGCATGTTGAGGATCGCCATCACGTCGCGGCGGAACGCCGGCCACAGCGCGAATACCAGCACGCAGCCCAGCGCCATCGCCGCGCTGCCCACCGCCAGCTGCTGCCACAGCGAACCGCCGCCCCACTGCTGCGCGGCGAAGTACGCCGCCACACCGCAGGCGCCATAGCCTAGGATCGCGCGCAGGCCGTTGTTGAACAGCTCCATCGCCGGCACCTGCGGCGCCACCTTGGCGATCCAGATCACCGACAGCGGCCACATCACCAGCAGGCCCAGGGTGTAGCCGACGGTCACGCCCATCACGCCCCAGATCGAACCGGCGAAGATGCAGGCGATCAGCATCACCCGCCCGACCACCGAATACACCAGTTGCTGGCGCATCAGGCCCAGCGCCAGGAACACCCAGTAGGTGGCGTAGGACGCGGTCTGGAAGATGCCGCCCAGGGTCAGCACCTGGAACAGCGGCACCGCCGGCCGCCACTGTTCGCCGAGCACCAGCACGATCAGCGGCAGCGCCAGCGCGCAGGCGAAGGAGAACAGCGCCACGATCAGGTGCACCATCACCGTCTGCCCGCGCAGCAGGAAGCTGCCGAAGCGCGGCGGATCGTCCTGCAGCTGCGACAGCACCGGCAAGGCCACCGAGGTGGCCGGCGCATTGATCTGGTTCAGCGGCATCATCAGCAGCTGGAACGCGCGGTTGTACAGGCCCAGCGCCTCGGCGCCGATGCGGTGGCCGATGATCACCTGGCCGACGTTGCGGCTGGCGTAGCCGAGCAGCTGCGCGGCCATCAGGTTCCAGCCGAAGCTCAGGAACGCGCGCATCGGCGCATCGCGGCGGTAGCCGCGCGGCAGCCAGCGCGCGCAGGCGCCGGCGATGGCCAGGTTGACCAGCGCCTGCACCACCTGCTGCCAGACCAGCGCCCAGTAGCCGTAGCCGGCCAGGGCCACGCCGACGCCGGCGATCAGGCCCAGCACCTGCGCGCCGACGTCGCTCAGCGACACCTGGCCGAAGCGCAGCCCGCGGCTCAGGTGCGCGCGGTACTGGGTGGTCATGCCGTTGAGCAGGAAGGTCACCGCCAGCGCCTGCGAGATGCCCAGCAGCGCCGGTTCGCGATAGAAGTGTGCGATCCACGACGAGGACAGGAACACCACCACCGCCAGCACCAGGCCGATGCCGCTGTTGATCCAGAACAGGTTGTCGCGCTGCTCGCGGCTGACGTGCTTGGCCTGGATCGCGGCCGAGGACAGGCCGAAGTCGCGCAGGATCTCGGCCATGCCGACGATCGCGGTGACCATCGCCATCAGGCCGTAGTCGTAGGGCGTGAGCAAGCGCGCCAGCAGCACGATGCCGCCGAACTGCACCACCATCTTGGCCAGCTGCCCGGCCATCGTCACCGCCGCGCCGCCGGCCGCGCGCGACCCCAGGCTGCGTTCCGGCGGCGCGGCCGGCGGCGGCGCTCCGGCCACGCTCATGCCAGCGCCTCGACGCGCTGGCCGAGCGCGTCCAGATAGCTGCGGTAATGCTGCACGCCGATCGCGCTCCAGTCGCGCCGCGACAGGTCCGGCGTGGCATCGGCCGGCAGCCGCTGCGCCTGCGCCAGCGCGTCCGCCAGCTGCGCCGCATCCAGCTCGCCCCGGTACAGCAGCACCCACTGCGGCCCGACCTCCGCGGCGATCGCCGCATTGGCTTCGTTCCACGGCGCCAGCACCGGCCGCGCCAGCGACAAGGCCAGCAACAGCGTGCCGGAGTTGTGCATCTGCCGGTACGGCAACACCACCAGTTCGGCCTCACCCACCTCGCGCGCCAGCACCTCGTCCTCCACGTACTGCAGGCGCGCGCTGATCCGCGGATCGGCGGCGCAGGCCTGCTCGACCACGGCACGGATCTGCGGATTGATCGGGTTGCCGGCGATGCGCAGGCTCAGCGTCGGATCGGGCAAGGCCTGCAGCGTCGCCACCAGCGTTTCCACGCCCTTGTACGGACGCAGCAGGCCGAAATGCAGCAGCCGCCCGCGTACCCGCGGCGGCTGCGGCATCGCCGCGTACCAGTCGCGATAGTGGCCGTGCAGGATGGTGTCGGTGGCCGGCGCGCGCTCGGGCGTGGTGGCGTTGATGCGGATCCAGCGCGCGGTCAGCCGATCGGTCCAGCGCAGCAGCTGGCGCTCGCGCCAGCCCTTGTCCTCGTGCGGGGCCACGTTGTGCAGCGTGCGCACCAGCGGCACGCCGGTGAGCCACAGCCGCAGCAGCAGCAGCGCCATGCACGCCTGCTTGGCCAGCGTGCCCAGGCCGCTGCGGTGCCGCATCATGTATTCCGGCCAGTGCACGTGCAGCACGTCGTAGCGCGACAGCAACGCCGCGCGCATCGAGAAGAAGCGCAGCTGCACCTGCTGCGGCAACGCGGCGTACAGCTGGGTCAGGTACGGGTTGGTGGTCGCGGCCGGCCGTTCGGTCGACAGCAACACGGTGATCGACGGACCGGGCACGCGCGCATCGCCGCTGCAGCGCGGTTCCACGCTCATCGCACGCCCTCCGCAGTGCCCAGCGCCGCGCGGTACTCGTCCAGGTAGGCGCCGACCACCTGCTCCCAGTCGTAGCGCTGCGCATAGGCCATGGCCGCCTGCCGCTGCGCGGCGAACGCAGCGTCGGTGGCGGCCGCATAGGCCTGCACCGCGTCGGCGGCGCGCTGCGCATCGGCCGGATCCACCAACACGCCCTGCGCCGATTCGCGCACCAACCGCGCGAACGGCGGGATGTCGCTCAACACCGGCAGCAGGCCGGCGCTCATCGCCTCGACCGCGGCTAGGCCGAAGCCCTCGTGCCGCGACAGGCACACGAAATACTGCGCATTGCCGAGCAGCTGCGCCAGTTCCTCCTGCGACGGCGCCACGTGCAGCTGCACGCGCTCCTGCAGGCCGCGCTCGGCGATCGCCTGCAGCAGGTCGGCATGGGTGAAGTCGTACTCGCGCCCGGCCACGATCAGCCGCCACGCCGGATCCTGCGCCGCCAGCGCGCGCAGCAGGTCCAGCGTCTCCAGCAGGCCCTTGTTGACCGACCAGCGCCCGAAATAGATCAGCGTGCGTCCGGGCGAGGCGCTGCCCTGCCCGGCAAACTTGCTCACGTCCACGCCGTTCTCGATCACCCGCAGCCGCTGCGGCGCGACCACCGCGGAGAACACTTGGCCGTCGTTCTCGCTGGTCGCCACGATCCGCGCGTAGGCCCAGGCCGAGGCCCGGGTCAGCGTCTTGAACCACAGCATCTTCAGCCGCGAGGCATAGGTGGTGTGGAAGAACCCGCCGTGGGTGGACACGATCATCGGCGTGCCGTGCAGCAGGCGGGTCAAGGCCAGGAAGTCGTAGAAGAAATCGATGCCATGCACGTGCACCAGGTCGGCGCCGCGCAGCGTCGCCAGCACCTGCGGCGCCAACGGATAGCGCGAGGAGCCGCGGAACGGCACGCGCACGATCGGCACGCCCTGGTACACGTCGTGTCGCGCCAACCGCTCCTGCGGCCGGGTGAAGACCCGGTCCAAGGTGACCACCTCGACCTGATCGCGGCCCTGCTGCAGATGCCGCCGCGCGATGTTCAGCACCACCTCCTCCATGCCGCCAACGGACGGATGGAACTGGCGCACGACATGTACCACTTTCATTGAGCGCTCCCGTGCGACAGCGCACAGCGTTGTTGCGATGGCGCCATCAGGGCGCCTCCTGTCTGGCCGGTTCGCGGCGCAGCCCGATCATCCACGGCGCCACGCGCACGATCACCGCGCGGATCGGCACGCTGGCGATCACCGCGAGCACGCCCACCGATACCGCCCAGGTTGGCCCCCAGGCATCGCCGCGGACCAGGCCGGTGCGGCTGGCGACGCCGGCCATGACCGAGAACAGCAGCGTATGCGTGCACAGGATCAGCAAGGTGTTGCGCCCGATCCACTGCACCCAGGCCCATTCCTGCACCAGTCGCGCCGCGCATAGCCCCATCGCACTGCCGAGCAGGCTCGCCGCCAGGAACGCCAGCGGCGAATGGCCGAACTTCATCATGTTCACGTCCACCCGGCCGTTGTTCCAGGCGATCGCGTACCACGCCGCGCCGAGCAGCAACGCCGCCAGCGCATTGCCCATGCGGCTACGCGGCAGGCGCGCGCTGCGCTTGGCCGCGGCCGCACCGACCGCGAAGAAGCACAACGCCACCGGCAGCACATCCAGCGCGAACGGCAGCCGGTAGTCCTGGGTCGGGAACCAGATCGCCCAGCCCCAGGCCAGCAGCAGCGACAGCAGCGCCAGCACGTCCAGCGACAGGCGCCGGCGCAGGTACAGATAGGCCAGCGTGGTCACGAACAGCGCCGGCAGGAACCACAGCGCCGGCATCACGTAGAGCTTGGGGCCGATGCCGCTGACCAGGCCCAGCAACGGTTCCCACCATGGCCGGTCGCCCCACAGCTGCGCCTTGGAGCCGATGTTGCGGGTCAACATCCAATACGCGTACGCGACCACGAAGAACGCCAGGTACGGCAACAGCAGGCTGCGCGCCAGCTTGGTCCAGGTCGCCACGCCCAGTGGCCGCTTGCCGAACGCCTCCCCGACCCAGCCGGACAGCACGAAGAACATCGGCACGTGGAAGCTGTAGGCCAGGATCACATAGGCCTGCGGGATGCCCTTGGCATGACCGAACACCACCAGCAGGATCGCCAGCGCCTTGGCCGCGTCGATGCGCGCATCGCGCGCGGCGCGGGTCCCGCGCACACCGGTTTTGGTCGGCTCCTCGGCCAGCACCGTCTGCAACGGCTGCGTCGCTGCGCTCATGTCGCCACCGCCTCAGGTCGTTGCGTATCAGTGGCCGGCGGTAGCGCGTCCAGTTCGCGCCGCCGCGGCACCATCTGCCACAGGCAGCCGCAGACGAACCACCACAGCGCCGCGGTCTTGATCGAGAAATAGCCGTTGGACACCAGCAGGCTCAGCGCGAACGCGAAGATCAACAGGTTCTTGAACAGTTGGCCCTCGATCGTGCGCATCAGCATCGCGAACGAATAGGCGAGCAGGAACGCCAGCACCATCACCACCGACTGCGAGGAGATGAAATAGGCGATGCCGCTGTCGAAATACGTGTACGGCGACTGGGGATCCAGGCCCAGCCACGATTCGGGGGTCATGTTGCGGATCGAATAGACGGTGAAGAACACGCGCCCCAGGGTGGTGTCCTCGTAGCTCTGGATGCCGGACGCCCACACCATCAGCCACGCGCCCAGCAACACGCCGAAGAAGATCAGAAAGCCCAGGCGCTGATCCATGCGCCGCAGCAGCGGGGTCAGCAGCACCATCATCACGCAGGTGCCGGCGGCCAGGCGTCCATCCGAGGCCACGATCAGGAAGCCGATCATCGCCACCGACGCGGCGATGGCCAGCGGCCGCATCCAGCGCCAGAAGGTCAGCAGGATCGCGGTGAAGAAGATGATGAAGTTGCCCATCGTCACCGGCTCGATGAACACCGAGGAGGCGCGCGGCAGGTTGGAGGACGGCAGGAAGTTGCGCGCGCCCGGCCGGGTCGCGCTGACGAACAGGTTGCTGTCCGCGTTCCAGAAACTGGACGCCGCGGCGCCGCGCGCATTGACGAAGTAGCTCTTCGGATTGACCACGTCGCCGTACAGCTTGGGCAGCGCCAGCTCGAACAGCGCCACCAGCGACACAATCAGCGCCATGCGCAGGAACAGCTTGGGCAGCGACCCGGTATAGGCCGCGCCCAGCACCAGGAACGCGAACGGGATCAGCGCATCACGGAAGAACTTCGGATCGATCGACCAGACCAGGAACAGCCGTACCAGCATCAGCAGCACGATCGCCGCGAGCCCGGTGAACACCAGGGCGGTGCGCTTGCGGTCCAGCGCCCACAGGCCGATCACGAAGCAGGCGCCGTAGACCCCCAGTTCGGCGACATAGGTCATGGCCGGGCTGACCCGGAACACCTTGGCGTTCACCAGCGCGAGCAGGAAGTTGTAGCCGATGGCGAACAACAGCAACAGCTCGATCAGCAGGTTGCGGCGCCGCTCGCGCAGCGTCATCACCGGCGCGGTCAGCACGCGCCGCCTCGCGAGACGGAAAAAAGCGGCACAACGACGACGCGGCGACCACGCACGCGACAGCTGGCCACCGCCCTCATCGCGCGGCGGCATGCGCCCCGGCCGCCGCCGTCCCCGCTGCCGACGGCGACGACGGGGCGGCGCCGGCAGCGGGGACGGTCGGCGGAGTAACGGTACATCGGGCGCATCAGTAGGCGGTCTTCTGCCCGAGCACCTTCACCGCGGTGAGCACGATGATCCGCGTATCCAGCCACAGCGACCAACGCCGGATGTAGTCCAGGTCGTACTGGATGCGCTTCTTCATCGTCCGCAGCTCCGGCGTCTCGCCGCGGAACCCGTTGACCTGGGCCCAACCGGTGATGCCCGGCTTGACGTAGTGCCGCTGCATGTAATGGTTGATCAGCTTCTCGTAGTGGGTGTTGTGCTGCGCCGCATGCGGACGCGGCCCCACCACCGACATGCTGCCGCCGAGCACGTTGAACAGCTGCGGCAACTCGTCCAGGCTGGTGCGGCGCAGGAACGCGCCGAACGGCGTGATCCGGCTGTCGCCACGCGTGGCCTGCACCACCACGTCGCTGGGCTCCTGCTGCACGCGCATCGAACGGAACTTGTACATGTAGAACTCGCGCCCGCCCAGTCCATGACGGCGCTGGCGGAAGAACACCGGACCCGGCGAACTCAGCTTCACCCCTACCGCCACCGCCAACATCACCGGCCACAGCACCGCGAGCGCCGCCAGCGCCACCACCTTGTCCTGCAGCGCCTTGGCGACCACGAAGTAGGTGTTGCGGTCCACCCCGCCCTGGCGCAGGTTGATCACCGGCACGTTGCCGATCTGGTCGCCGGACTGGTTGAGCATGCCGAAGTCGAACAGGTCGGGAATCAGCCGGACCTGGATCGGATAACGGTCCATCTGCTGCAGCAGCTGCTTGATGTGGTCGCGTTCGCCCAGCGGCAGCGAGATCCACACCTGCTCGACCTCGTTGTTGTTGAGGTACTCGATCAGCGATTCCGGCGTGCCGGCCCCCAGGCACTGCAGCTTCTTCGGATGGTCGGCCACCGACAGGTCGTAGTCGCTGCTGAAATAGCCGACCAGCTGCATGCCGACCCATGGGTTGCGGCTCAGGTAGTTGTGGATCTTGACCACCGGGTGGCGCAGGCCGACCACGACCACGCGCTGCACGTCCACGCCTTCCGAGCGCAGGTGGTTGAGCACGCCGCGAACCATGGTGCGCGAGACCAGCAACGTGGCCAGGCTGCTGGTGAACCACAGCCCGATCCACAGCCGCGACACCTGCTGTCCGAACTGCACCACGAAGGCGTGCACCGCGAACAGCGCGAACACGCCGCTGCAGGCCAGGCCCAGCACCATCATTTCGCGCAACAGGCCGCGTCCGCGCCAACTGCGGTACAGCGGGAACAGCGCGAAACAGATCACCGCGTACAGCAGCGTGGTGCCGATCGCGACCCGGTAGGACGCTTCCGGCAACCAGTTGCCGAACAGCAGGCGGTGGCTGACCAGCGCCGCGGCGACGATGACCGTCAGATCCGAAACGCGGAGCACGATATCCGCCGCGGCCGCATATTTGGACAGCAGGCGGGGGGACGAAGTTGTATAGGTGGCGCTACTCAGGTCTGCCAAAAGCATGGTCGGGATTCCCATCCAAACTCGGGTCGGTGGCATGCGGGGGAACATGCGACGTCGTCGAGCCTCGATCTCATCTGCCAGTGGACCGCTGCGGTGCCTTCCTCACCGACCCCAGGTCCACGGCAGCCCGTGTTACTTCAACAGAACGACGACTGCGTACAACCGGTCAGGAAAATAATCGATCGCCTTGGTTCTTAGCTGAATCACGTATCACCTCGCTGAAGAATTTGCGTAGAAAAAATGACGTGTGCTCGCATCGGCGCAGCGATCGCGATCGCGATCGCGGTCACGCTGCCGCATGGCGCCGGGCCATTCATGCCGCGGCCGCCGCATTGGCTTCGCGCAGGAAATAGCGGATCAGAGCGATCGTGATCGCCATGAACAGGCCGAACACGAAGGCCAGCGCCAGGTTCAGCAAGGTCTTGGGCGAACTCGGCCGGCCCGGCACGTCGGCCCGGTCCACGATCGACACGTTGTTGGTGCCGACGTTGCCGGCCACGCCGATCTCCTTGTAGCGCTGCAGCAGCGCGTCGTAGAGCTGGCGGTTGGTGTCGGCTTCGCGCTTGAGCATGTTGTAGCGGATGCTGCGGGTCTGCAGATCCAGCTCTTCGTTCTTCAGGCCGGAGATGCGCTCGGACAGCAAGGTCTCCTGCTGCCGCGCCGCCTCGTAATCGTTCTTCAGCGCAGTGCGGATGTTGGCGATCTCATTGGCGATCTGCCGCTTGGTCTCCGCGATCTGGTTCTGCAAACGCTGCATTTCCGGATAGCCGGGCTGGAAGGTCGCCAGCTTCTGCTGGTACTCGGTCGCCAGCCTCACCTGTTCGGTCCGCAGGTTCTGGATCAGCGGGCTGCTGATCACCTGCGGCAGGCCCAGGCCGTCGCCGATCCCGGCCTGGCGCCAGGCCGACTCGGCCTTGATCCGCGCATCCTGCGCGGCCGCCAGGCGCACGTTGAGCTCGCTCATGTTCTGCGTCGGCAGCGACGGCTTGTCGTCGCCCAGCGACACGATCTGCTCCTTGCTGGAGTAGTCGACCGTGTTCTTCTCCGACTCCTCGACCTTGTCGCGCAGCTGTTCCAGCCGCTCGGACAGGTACTTGGACGCGAACGAGGACGCCTGCAGGCGCCGCTCCTGGGTCGAGGCGATGAACATCTTGGCGTAGGTGTTGGCCACGCGCGCGGCCAGCGCACGATCGGGCGAATCGAAGTTGATCCGCACCAGCCGCGAGTCGCGCACCGGCTCGATCTGCAGCGCGTCAAGCACCGGCCCGACCAGCGCGTTCTCGGCCGCGGTGGCGCGCGCCTGCGGCGACGGCGCGCGGCCATCGCCATTGCCTTGCAGCTTCTCCAGCGCCTCGTCGACCAACGGTTTGAAGGTCGGCTCCTGGGTCAACCGTGCCTCGCGGATCACCGCGCGGGCCAGCGAACGGCTGCCGAGCAGCTCGTACTGGGTCTGGTAGAAATCGCGATCCTGCGGCGATTCCACCGGCATCAGGTTCGCCACGTTGGTGACGTTCAAGGCCTCGCGCTCGATCTGCAGCACGCTGGTGGCGCGATACTTGGGCGTCATCAGCAAGGTGACCAGCAGCGCCAGCAGCACGACCGCGGCGGTGATGCCGACGATCAACCAGCGCTGCCGGTACAGGGCGTTCCAGTAGTCCAGCAGGCTGATGTCGGCCGGGCTCAGCGGTGCCGATGCCGAGGAGGAGCGGTGATGCATGCCGTGGGTACTCATCGGTAGGCCCGCCAGATCATCACGAACGGCGTCAGTTCCACCAACGTGCGCAACAGCAGGCGCGCATCGGAGCGATACACCACGACGATGTCGCCGCCGTAGATTTCAGGATCGGGGGATGCGCCCTTCTCGATATCGCCAAGGTCGAACCGCGCCAGCATCTTCTGCCCACCGACGTTGCGGAACACCACCACGTTGCCGCGGCTGGCGACATTGTTGACGCCCTTGCCCAGCGCCAGCGCCTGCTGCAGGGTCAGCGCGGAACCTGCGATCGGATAGATGCCCGGCTCGGTGACCGCGCCGCTCACGGTGACCCGGTTGCCGGTGAATTCGTCGACCAGCACCGACACCTGCGGGTTCTGCACATAGCCGTTGCGATAGCGCTGGGCGATGTCCTTCTGCAATGCGTTGACGCTGAGCCCGGCCGCCTTGACGTCGCCGATCAGCGGCAGCGAGATGCGGCCCTCGTTGTCGACCCGCACCTGGCGTTCCAGGTCGTCGATCTGGAACACCTTGACCGTCAGCAGATCGCCGGGGCCGAGCAGGTATTCCGGCTGCCCCATCGAACCTGCCAGCGGATCGCCTGGAGGCAAGTCCGTCCGCAGCTTCGGTCCGCTACTGCAGGCGGACAGGAAGACCAGACAGGAAAGGGCCAAGCACAGTGCCCAGTTGAACGTGCCGAAAAGTTTACCCATGCGCGATGCCGATGCCCTCTGTCGAGTGGTTTTGAGAACGCCGCACTCTCCCCACCGGCCGATGCTCCATCACCGGTCGGGTAAGACGATTGCAGTGTCATTTCCAGCCTCGGGCGACTGCCCGGGCCAACAGTGAAGCCTCGTGTTGCAGTGCACTATGGCACAGCTGTCTGCCCTCACCAAGACGTCATCCGACATTTTTTTGACGCCATACCGGAGGGATTCAACTACATGTCCGGATATTCAGCAATGCGAACGACGCAGTGCAGCAAAAGACACGACGTTAACGTGACGCATGTCAAAGCCTTGACGGCCCTCCTCCGCACTTCCGCGCCGGCTTCCCGGCGTCGCCGGCAGTCTGCCTTCCCGGTGCGTGGATTGGATGAGCCGAAATTGAACCGGCGTCGGCGCATTTGTCTACACCGCCGCCCGATTCCAGCCGCGGCAGTGCCCTGCGCCGGTCATCGGCCCATTTAGCGGAAGCGGCTTCAGTCGCGGCACGCCTGACCGAAAACGTATCGCACCCGGCCTGCTCCCCAGCGCCACAGCGTCCGCGACGGCCATTCCGGCGCGCAGATTCGGCGCTGCACTGCGGCACATACCCCTCCAGCCTACCGTTCATCCGCTCGCTGAGGCCATGGCCAATGTTCAGAACAAGGCGGGCCGCCGACTGGGCGCAAACGAAAAAGGCCCATGTCGCTGACATGGGCCTTCGAAGATGGTCGGGGTAGCCGGATTCGAACCGACGACCACTAGTCCCCCAGACTAGTGCGCTACCAGGCTGCGCTATACCCCGGTAAAAACGTCCGCCGTTGCGGCGGTCCCGCCTCGCGGCGAGCTGGCGATTATAGCGGGATTGGCGCGGCCATTCCTAGCCGGTTGCGCCGCTGCGCTCACCGCCGCAGCAACTGCAGCACTTCTTCCAGTTCCTGCCGCACCTGCTTGATGATCTGGTTGCTCAGCGCCGACTCCTGCCGCGCGCCCTCGCCTTCCAGGCGCAGCCGCGCACCGCCGATGGTATAACCCTGTTCGTACAGCAGGCTGCGGATCTGCCGCACCATCAACACGTCGTGGCGCTGGTAGTAACGGCGGTTGCCGCGGCGCTTGACCGGCTCCAGGCTGGGGAATTCAGTTTCCCAGTAGCGCAGCACGTGCGGCTTGACGTCGCACAGCTCGCTGACCTCACCGATGGTGAAGTAGCGCTTGGCCGGAATCGGCGGAAGTTCGCGGTTACTGCCCGGGTCCAGCATAAGCCTCCACTCGCTCCTTGAGTTTCTGTCCCGGGCGGAAGGTCACCACCGTCCGTGCCGAGATCGGAATTTCTTCGCCGGTCTTGGGATTGCGACCGGGCCGTTGGTTCTTGCGGCGCAGATCGAAGTTGCCGAAGCCGGACAGCTTCACCTGCCGTCCCTGCTCCAGCGCATCGCGCAGCACATCGAAGAAAGCATCGACGAATTCCTTGGCCTCGCGCTTGTTCAGCCCGACTTCGTCGAACAACCGTTCGGCCATTTCCGCTTTGGTCAACGCCATTGCCCTGCTATCCCCGTACGTCTCAGCCGCGAATCCGCGCATCGTGTTCGCGCGCCAGCGCCGCCACTGCATCGGCGACCACGGCATCCACATCGCGATCCGTCAGAGTGCGCGAGTTGTCCTGCAAAATCAAGCCCATAGCGAGACTCTTGAAACCCGCCTCGACCCCCGGCCCGACGTAGCGGTCGAACAGCACCACCTCGCGCAGCAGCGGCCCGACCGCGCCGCGCACTCTGCTGGCCAGCGCCGACCAGGCCACCGCCTCCGGCACCAGGAACGCCAGGTCGCGGCGTACCGACGGGAACCGCGACAGCTCGGCGGCACGCGGCAGCGCGCGCGCGGCCAGCGGCGCCAGGTCCAGCTCGAACCCGAGTACGTCCACGTCGATCTGCATCGCCTGCAGCACCCGCGGATGCAGCTGGCCGATCCAGCCGATCAGGGCGCCGTCGCGATACACGTCGGCCGAGCGGGTCGGATGCGCGAACGAACGCGCCGATGGACGGTAGTCCAGGCGCGCGCCGGCGGCGCTGGCCAGCGCCTCCAGGTCGCCCTTCAGATCGTGGAAGTCGACCTTGCGCGCCGGCAGGCCCCACTGCAGCGCGTCGGCATCGCCGCACACCGCCGCGGCCACGCGCTGGGTCTCGGCTGGCGCCGCGCCGGCCGCCGCGGCCGCCTCGAACGCCTTGCCCAGCTCGAACAGGCGCACGCGCCCGGCCTGCCGCGCGGCGTTGCGGCCCAGCGCCGCGACCAGCCCGGGCAGCAGCGCCGGGCGCATCACCGCCAGTTCGGCGCTGAGCGGATTGGCCAGCGCCACGCGCCCGGCGTCCAGGCCCCACTGGTCCAGCAGGCCGGCATCGACGAAGGCGTAGTTGATGGTTTCCAGCATCTCGCGCGCGACCAGCTGGCGGCGCACGCTCAGTTCGTCCAGCTGCGTCTCGCTGCCCATGGCGATGCGCGACGCGCCGCCAGGCAGCGTGGTCGGCAAGCGGTCGTAGCCGTGGATGCGCGCCAGTTCCTCGATCAGGTCTTCTTCCAGGGCGATGTCGAAGCGGCGGCTCGGCGCGGTGACCTGCCAACCGTCGGCGGCGGCGGCGACGGCCATGCCCAGCGCGCGCAGGATGCGCTCGACCTCGGCGTCGGCGATCTCGATGCCGAGCACGCGCACGATGCGCGCGCGGCGCAGCGCGATCGGCGCCGGCGCCGGCAGGTAGTCGGGCAGCTCGGCCTCGACCACCGGGCCGGCACGGCCGCCGGCCAGTTCCAGCACCAGCCGCGTCGCCAGTTCCAGCGCCTGCCGCGGCAATGCCGGATCCACGCCACGCTCGAAGCGGTGGCCGGCATCGGTGTGCAGGCCGAGCTTGCGGCCGCGGCCCATGATCGCCGCCGGCGCGAAATGCGCCGCTTCCAGGAACACGTGCCGGGTCGCATCGGTGACGCGGGTGTCGTAGCCACCCATCAGGCCGGCCAGGGCGACCACGCGGTCGTCATCGGTGACGGCCAGGAAGCCATCGTCGAGCGTCGCGTCGCGGCCGTCGAGCAGCTTCAGCGTCTCCCCGGCGCGCGCACGGCGCACCCCGACCGGGCCGTGCAGCGTGTCCAGGTCGAAGGCATGCATCGGCTGGCCCAGTTCCAGCATCACGTACTGGGTGACATCGACCAGCAGCGACACCGGGCGCACGCCGCTGCGGCGCAGGCGCTCGGCCATCCACAGCGGCGTCTTCGCCGCCGGGTCCAGATCCTCGACGACGCGGCCGCAATAGCGCGGCGCATCGCCGCCCGCCTGCAGGCGCACCTCGAGGCGGCGCCCGCTGGCGACGGCGACCGGCTCGGCCGCGAACGGCAGCACTTCGCTGGCGCAGGCCGCAGCCACGTCGTAGGCGATGCCGCGTACGCCGAAGCAGTCGGCGCGGTTCGGGGTCAGCTTGATCTCGATGCTGGCGTCGGGCAGGCCCAGGTACTCGGCCAGCGCCTGGCCGATCGGCGCGTCGTCGGGCAGTTCGAACAGGCCGGACGCATCGCTGTCCAGGCCCAGTTCCTTGGCCGAGCACAGCATGCCGTTGGATTCCACGCCGCGCAGCTTGGCCGCCTTGATCGCGATGCCGCCGACCTGGGCGCCGACCAGCGCCAGCGGCGCGACCAGCCCGGCGCGCGCGTTCGGCGCGCCGCAGACGATCTGCAGCAAGCCGCCCTGCCCGGCATCGACCTGGCATACCTGCAGCCGATCGGCCTCCGGATGCCGCGCCGCTTCGACGATGCGCGCCACCACCACCTGCTGCAGCGACTCGCCAAGCGGCGTGACCTCTTCGACTTCAAGACCGATAGCGGTCAGGGTCGCAGCCAGTTCGTCGCGCGAGGCCTGGGTGGGGACGTGGCTGCGCAGCCAGTTTTCGCTGAATTTCATTGAGAGGCCGGGATTTGGGATTCGGGATTGGAGATTCGTAACAGCGGCTTCATGCGGGACCAGAAACCAGGATGGACCCGCTTTCGCGAATCCCAAATCCCGAATCCCCAATCCCGGCCCTCAGGCAAACTGCCTGAGGAACCGCACATCGTTCTCGAAGAACGCGCGCAAGTCGTTGACGCCGTAGCGCAGCATCGCGAAGCGCTCCACGCCCATGCCGAAGGCGAAGCCGGTGTAGCGCTCCGGATCGATGCCCACGCTGCGCAGCACGTTCGGATGGACCATGCCGCAACCGAGCACCTCCAGCCAGCGGGTGCTGCCGTCGGGCTGCTGCCAGGCGATGTCCACTTCCGCGCCGGGTTCAACGAACGGGAAATAGCTGGGACGGAAGCGCATCTCGAAATCGCGCTCGAAGAACGCACGCACGAACTCGGACAAGGTGCCCTTGAGGTCGGCGAAGGTGGAATGCTCGTCGACCAGCAGGCCTTCGACCTGGTGGAACATCGGCGAATGGGTCTGGTCGCTGTCGCTGCGGTAGACCTTGCCGGCGGCGATCATGCGCAGCGGCGGCGCATGCTCGGCCATGTAGCGCACCTGCACGCCGGAGGTATGCGTGCGCAGCAGGCGGCCGTCGCCGAAGTAGAAGGTGTCGTGCATCGCCCGCGCCGGATGGTGCGGCGGAAAATTCAGCGCCTCGAAGTTGTGCCAGTCGTCCTCGATCTCCGGGCCGTCGGACAGCTCGTAGCCCAGCCGCGCGAAGATCTCGGTGATGCGCTCCAGCGTGCGCGTGACCGGATGCAGTCCGCCGCGCTCGCCGCGCCGGCCCGGCAGGGTCACGTCGATGCGCTCGGCCGCCAGGCGCGCGTCCAGCGCTGCGCTTTCCAGCAGCGCGCGGCGTTCGGCCAGCGCCGCGGACACCGCATCGCGCGCCTGGTTGATCGCCTCGCCGGCCAGCTTGCGCTGCTCCGGCGGCAATGCGCCCAGCTGCTTCAGCTGTGCGGTGATGCTGCCGCTCTTGCCCAGCAGCGCGACCCGCAACTGCTCCAGCGCCTCGGGACTGTGCGCGGCGGCGATGTCCGCCAGCGCCTGCTCGCTCAGGGATTGGATTTCACTCATTGCACTCGCGCCTCAATTCAGCCGACCACCCGATCCGGATACGGTGCTCGGGAGACACCCGATCGCGCGCAACACTCGCCATCGGGATGCACAAAACGCAAAAAGGGGAAGGACTCGCGCCCTTCCCCTGCATGTCTGCTATTTCCCTGCTGTTGTTCAACAGTCCGCACATGGATGTGCGGGCCGTTGCAGAGGGACCTGCATTATGCCGCCAGCGCGCCCTTTGCCTTCTCCGCCAGGGCGGCAAAGCCCTGCGCGTCGTGCACGGCGATGTCCGCCAGCACCTTGCGGTCCAGGGTGATGCCGGCCTTGAGCAGGCCGTTCATGAAACGGCTGTAGCTCAGGCCGTTGATGCGGGCCGCCGCATTGATGCGGGTGATCCACAGCGAACGGAACACGCGCTTCTTCTGCTTGCGGCCGATGTAGGCGTACTGCTGCGCCTTGATCACCGCCTGCTTGGCGACGCGGAAGACCTTGCGACGGGCGTTGTAGTAGCCCTTGGCCAGGTTCAGAACTTTCTTGTGACGACGGCGTGCCTGGACGCCACGTTTTACTCGAGCCATGGTTCAGTCCTCAGAGGTAAGGCAGCATACGGTCAAGACGGCCAGCGTCCTCGGCACGAACATGGTTCGTCTGCCGCAGGTTGCGCTTCCGCTTGGTCGCTTTCTTGGTGAGGATATGGCTACGGTTGGCGTGGCCGCACTTGTACTTGCCGGAGGCGGTCTTGCGGAAACGCTTGGCCGCCGCCCGGTTGGTCTTGATCTTGGGCATTGCAATGTCCTTGATGGTGTTTTGTCACTGGTCAGGGCGGTGGCTTGCGCCACGCTTTCCATCCGTGCCCGTACCGGCTTGTAAGCCCTTGATCCTCAAAGAATCAGGGCGGGTCCTATTGCCGCGTGAACGGCAAACCCGATGCACTGGGCCGCGCATTATGCCAGGGCTTGGAATGCCTTGCAAATCATGCATTTCGATCTGGACGCTGGCGCGCTGGGATTCGGGATTCGGGATTCGGGATTCGGAAGGCTGCGGCATCGGCGGGTGCTTGCGCACCATCGGACAGGGAGCGCTCGCAGTGCGCTGCTGTCTCGAGCGGATACTGGCCCCGCCCTGCGCGCGACACCCGATGGCGCAGCAGGCGACTTACCCCGGACAGCGGGCAGCCACGCCCCTCCACCGCCTGACGGCGGCGGCAAGCGACATCGGAAAACGCGAAGGGCGCCAGCAGGCGCCCGGCAGCGGCCGCGCTCCCGCACATGGGCGGGGGCGCGATCCTGAGCTGCTGCGGTCAGCGCTTCTTCGGCGCGATCATCATCACCATCTGCCGGCCTTCCAGGCGCGGACGCGATTCGATGACGATGTCTTCGCCGAGGTCGGCTTCGATCCGCGACGCCATTTCGCGCCCGAGCTCCTGATGGCTCATTTCACGGCCACGGAAGCGGATGTTGACCTTGACCTTGTCGCCCTCTTCGAGGAAGCGGCGCATGTTGCGCAGCTTGATCTGGTAATCGCCTTCGTCCGTGACCGGACGGAACTTGATTTCCTTGATCTCGACCTGCTTGGTCTTCTTCTTGGCTTCGTTCGCCTTCTTCTGCTGCTCGAACTTGAACTTGCCGAAGTCCATGATCTTGCAGACAGGCGGATCGGCCTGCGGCTGGATCTCGACCAGGTCGAGCCCATCCTCTTCGGCCAGCGCCAACGCTTCGTCGCGCGTCAGCACGCCGACCATCTCGCCGTCCTTGCCGATCACGCGAACGCGCGGGACACGGATCTCTTGGTTCTTGCGGTTCTGTTTGTTGTCAGGGGTACTGATGTTGCAATCTCCCAGGGGAATCGGACCGACGCGGACGGAGGCTCCGCCCGCATCGGGGTTGTCTTACGCCAGCTGCTCGGCGAGCAGCCGTTCGGCGAAGGCGGCAACCGACATGGTTCCCAGATCCTCCCCCGATCGCGTGCGTACTGCAATGGCGCCGTTTTCCTTCTCGCGGTCACCCGCCACCAACAGGTACGGCACCCGCTGCAGCGTGTGTTCGCGAATCTTATAGCCGATTTTTTCGTTCCGCAAATCGGCCTCGATGCGGAAGCCTTGATTTGCAAGGAGTTTCCGCACGCTGTCTACGTAGTCGGCCTGGGCATCGGTGATGTTCATCACCATCGCCTGCACCGGCGCCAGCCAGGCCGGGAACGCGCCGGCATGGTGCTCGATCAGGATGCCGATGAAGCGCTCCATCGAGCCGACGATGGCCCGGTGCAGCATGACCGGGTGCTTCTTCTGGCTGTTCTCGTCCACGTATTCGGCGCCGAGGCGGCCGGGCATCATGAAGTCCACCTGCATCGTGCCCAGCTGCCAGGTGCGGCCGATCGCGTCCTTCAGGTGGTACTCGATCTTCGGGCCGTAGAAGGCGCCCTCGCCCGGCAGCTCCTGCCATTCCACCCCGCACACGCCCAGGGCGCTGCGCAGCGCCGCTTCGGCCTTGTCCCAGGTCACGTCGTCGCCGAGGCGCTTTTCCGGGCGCAGCGCGATCTTGATCTGGATGTCGTCGAAGCCGAACGCGGCGTACACCGCCAGCGCCTGCTGGTGGAACGCGGTGACCTCCGCCTCGATCTGCGACTCCAGGCAGAACACGTGCCCGTCGTCCTGGGTGAAGCCGCGCACGCGCAGGATGCCGTGCAGCGCGCCGGAGGGCTCGTTGCGGTGGCAGGCGCCGAACTCGCCATAGCGGATCGGCAGGTCGCGGTAGCTGTGCAGGCCCTGGTTGAACACCTGCACGTGGCCGGGGCAGTTCATCGGCTTGACCGCGTAGGTGCGCTTCTCCGACTCGGTGAAGAACATCGCGTCCTGGTAGTTGTCCCAGTGACCGGACTTCTGCCACAGCGACACGTCCAGGATCTGCGGGCAACGCACCTCGCCGTAGCCGCTGTCGCGGTAGACCTTGCGCATGTACTGCTCGACCACCTGCCACAGCGACCAGCCCTTGGGATGCCAGAACACCAGGCCGGGCGCCTCTTCCTGCAGGTGGAACAGGTCCTGGGCCTTGCCGATCTTGCGATGGTCGCGCTTGTCGGCCTCTTCCATGCGCAGGATGTAGGCGTCGAGCTGCTTCTTGTCGGCCCAGGCGGTGCCGTAGATGCGCTGCAGCTGCTCGTTCTTGGCGTCGCCGCGCCAGTAGGCGCCGGAGATGCGAGTCAGCTTGAACGCCTTGAGGAAGCGCGTGTTGGGCACGTGCGGGCCGCGGCACATGTCCACGTATTCCTGGTGGTAGTACAGGCCCATCGCGGTGATGTCGTCGGACATGTCCTCGATCAGGCGCAGCTTGTAGTCCTCGCCGCGCTGGCGGAACAGCTCGATCACCTCGGCGCGCGGAGTGACCTTCTTGACCACGTCGTAGTCCTGCGCGATCAGCTGCTGCATGCGCTGCTCGATCGCCGCCATGTCCTCGGGGGTGAACGGGCGCTCGCTGTAGATGTCGTAGTAGAAGCCTTCGGCGATGACCGGACCGATCACCATCTTGACCTCGGGGTACAGCTGTTTGACCGCGTGACCGACCAGGTGCGCGCAGGAGTGGCGGATGATCTCCACGCCCTCGGCGTCCTTGGCGGTGATGAGGCGCAGGCTGGCGTCGTGGTCGATCAGGTCGCTGGCGTCGACCAGGCGGCCGTCGACCTGGCCGGCGATGGTCGCCTTGGCCAGGCCCGGACCGATGAACTGGGCCACGTCCATGGGGCTGACGGGGTGTTCGAATTCGCGGCGGCTGCCGTCGGGAAGCGTGATCGTGATCATGGGAGTCGGTAAGAAGGAAAGCGATGCGGAGCGGGCGTTTCCCGCCGCGCGCCGGAAGCCGGCGGCGCTAGGCGCGGGATACAAAGAAGGCGCCACAAGGGCGCCTGCTCGGACAGCCTTGGGCGGGGTTTCATGCTGGGGCGATGGTAGTGCTCATGTCGCACGCTCGGCCGGCGTTGCCGCGGGCCACCCGTCATTCCGCGTTGAATAGTTGTGGAATGGTAAACCAATTCGGCGGCGTTGGGGATTTGGCGGGCTGGACGCTTGGTGTCGGGACCGGGGACCGGGGACCAGGGACCCGGACAAGCCTTGGCTGTGGCTGACCGTGTGCATGGCAATCGATTGATTGCCTGCCAGCACGGTAACAACGAAAGTTGCATGCACTGCGCTCTTCCGGGTCCCCGGTCCCCGGTCCCTGGTCCCGCCCCAACGCTGCGCCGCAGCAAGTGCTATCCCGTACGCCATGGCATGCTTCGGACTGTTTCCCTGCAATGCGAGCGCCGTCATCAAAGGCAAGGCCACATCGCTCGATATCGCCTATCTGGCGGGCGTGTCGCAGCCCACCGTGTCGCGCGCCCTGCGCGGCAGCCCGGCGGTCAACGAGCAGACCCGGCGCAAGATCCTGGCGATCGCCAACGAGCTGAACTACAAGGTCGACAAGCACGCCTCCAGCCTGCGCCTGCGCAATGCCGGCACGTTGGCGTTGCTGTTCTTCGAAGACCCGACCACCGACGATTCGCTGATCAACCCATTCTTCCACGCGATGCTGGGCTCGATCACCCGCGCCTGCGCGCGTCACGGCTACGACCTGCTGGTGTCGTTCCAGCAGCTGTCGGACAACTGGCGCGCCGACTACGGCGACAGCCAGAAGGCCGACGGCCTGATCCTGCTCGGCTACGGCGACTACCTGCAGGCGCAGCAGCGGCTGCAGCACCTGGTCGAGCAAGGCACCCACTTCGTGCGCTGGGGCGCGGTGCTGCCCGGACAGCCCGGGGTGTCGATCGGCAGCGACAACTTCCAGGGCGGCCACGACATCACCGCACACCTGCTGGAGCAGGGCTGCCGGCGCATCGCCTTCCTCGGCGACGCCTCGAACCACTATCCCGAATTCCTCGAGCGCTACCGCGGCCATGCCCAGGCCCTGCGCGCGGCCGGGTCTGACCTCGTGCCCGGGCTGCAGGTGGACGCGATCACTACCGAGCAGTCCGGCTACGAAGCGGCACAGGCGCTGCTGGGCGGCGGCGAACGCTTCGACGCGGTGTTCGCCGCCAGCGACCTGATCGCGATCGGCGCGCTGAAGGCGTTGCGCGAACACGGCCTGCGCGTGCCCGAGGACGTGGCCCTGGCCGGCTTCGACGACATCCCCGTCGCCGCCTGCGTGGCGCCGGCGCTGTCGACCGTGCAGCAGGACACCAAGCTGGCCGGCGCGGTGCTGGTCGAGACCCTGCTGGCGCAGATCGCCGGGCAGCCGGTCGACAGCCGCACCCTGCCGGTGACGCTGGCGTTGCGCGGCTCGTCGCTGCGCAGTTGACCGCATAGCGGCTGCGGACCGGTAGCCCCGATGCATTCCGCTCCGGCATACCAGGCAGAGCCACGCACGCCGTTCGCTTCAGCCGCGACGAACGGCGCACTCCTGTTATCCAGCGTTGGAAGCAGTCGGGACTGAAGTCCCTCCCACAATGGACCAGCGGGCTCGCCGTAAGTCACTGTGGGAGCGACTTCAGTCGCGACGAACGGAGTCGGAGACCGCGACGACGCGGCAATCTGCATCCAGGCTCAAGCCTCTGCTGCAGTGCCCGGCTTCCCCGCAGAAGCGGCTTAGCCTTGACGCTCTACCGTATGGGCGTCACGGCTAAAGCCGCTCCTACAAGAGCAAGCATCAAGGGACAGGCTACTGCGGCGGCGCCACGCCGTCCTTGGCCGCCATCAGCCAAGCGAGCCGTGCGCGCAAATCAGGGCGCACGATCGGCGCATCGGACAGGAACACCCGCACGCCATGCGCCGGCACTTCGGCACGCAAGGCGTCCGCGACCTCGATCGTGCTGCCGTCGAAGCCGTCGCGCCAGGTGCCAGGCTGCAGGTAGCGGTTCGCCTCCAGCGTCTTCGGCGCATCGCTCTTGTTCAGCAGCACCAGCGCGGTCTGGGTGCTGCCCGCATGCTGGTATACGCGATAGAACACCGCTTCGTCGCCGGCCAGGCGCAGGTTGAGCTGCAGCCCGCGCTGCAATGCCGGGCTGCGCTGGCGCAGCTGCGCGATGCGCTGCAACGGCGCGAAGATCGGACTCTGCGGCGCGGCGTCTGTCCGCTCCTGGCCGAAGTAGTTGCGGTTGCCCGCATGCTCGGCGCGGCCACGCATGAAGCCGGTTTCCGAGCCGTAGTAGATCACCGGGATGCCGCGCGCGGTGAACAGCCAGTTGTGCGCATCGATGAAGCCGGCGTCGCTGGCGTCGAGCCGCGCCATGTCGTGGTTGTCGTAGAAGGTCATCAGTTCGTACGGATTGGCGTACGGGCCGCGCTCCAGGTACAGCGGCGCCTGCAACTGCTCGAAGCCGCCGCGCGCATGCCCGAACACCGAGGCCAGCGCCTGCTTCAGCGGGAAATCCAGCACGCTGACCCCGGCGTTGCGCGCCCAGGTGTGTCCGGCGATCTTGCGCGCATCGTAGTCGAAGGCCTCGCCGAACATGAACATGCCCGGCCGCTGCGCGCGAATGCGGCGCACGAATTCGTGCCAGAAGCTGTCCGGCATCCAGCCGATGGTATCGATGCGGAAGGCGTCGGCGCCCTGCCCCAGCCATTGCGAATAGGCACCGACCAGATACTCCATCACCGCCGGATTGCGTTCGTTGAAGTCCGACAGTTCGGCCAGGCCGCCACCGGTGTTGTAGAACGCATGCAGCGGGTTGTGCGTCGGGTCCAGCTTGGCCGGTGGCAGGTTCTGGTGGTCGGCGACCAGTGTGCCGTCGCGATCGAACACCTGGCCGAACAGCGGTTGCCGCTGCGGCATCGAATAGGCCGGCGAGCCGTGGTTGCCGACGATGTCCAGCACCACCTTCAGGCGCTGCGCATGCATCGCCTGGGTGAAGCCGGCGAAATCCAGGCCCGGGCTGGGCAGGTGCTCGTCCAGCTTGTAGAAATTGACGCCCCAGTAGCCGTGGTAGCCGGTCTTGCCGCGATCGCTCAGGTTGCTGCCCCATGTGATCGGTTTGCCGCCGGTGAAGGCCTCGTCCGGATTGTCGACGATCGGCGTGATCCACACCGCGCCGAAGCCCAGGCCGCGGATGTAGCCGGCATTGTCGACCACGCCCTTGAAGTCGCCGCCCAGGTAGCCGATGTTGTCGCTCTCGCCCGGCGGCGCCGGCAGCGGGATGTCGAAGGTGCGGTGCGCCCCGCCCTGGTCGCGATGGTCGTTGCCGGGATCGCCGTTGACGAAACGGTCGGTGACCACGAAATACACCGCCTCGCTGGCGAACGGCTCCAGCGTGCCGTAGTACTCCGCCGACTGCGCCCGCGCCGGCGGCGCGCAGGCGCCCAGCAGCGCCAGCGCCAGCAGCGACATCCGATAGGTCATTGCCTTGCTCCATGTTCGGCGGGAACCCGCAGCATGCACAGCGCCGCCAGCAGCAGGCTGACGCCGCCGATGCCCAGCGCGTACAGCGGCCGGCCGCCGAGCCAGTGCGTGAGCACGAAGCCCAGCACGCTGACCGCGACCAGCTGCGGGATCACGATGAAGAAATTGAAAATGCCCATGTACACGCCCATCTTCGCCGCCGGCACGCTGTCGGACAGCAAGGCGTACGGCAGCGACAGGATCGAGGCCCAGGCGAAGCCGACGCCGAGCATCGACAGCAGCAGCCACTGCGGATCGCGGATCCACAGGAACGACAGCAGGCCGGCCGCGCCCAGACATAAATTGAGCAGGTGGCTGACGCGCAGGCCGAACGCGCGCACCAGCAGCGGGATGACGATCGCCGCCAGCGCAGCGAAGCCGTTGTACGCGCCGAACAGCACGCCGACCCAGTTGGCGCCGTCGTTGTACGCCGCCGAGGCGACGTCGCTGGCGCCGTAGTGCGTCTGCGTCACCGCCGCGGTGGTGTAGATCCACATCGCGAACAGCGCGAACCACGAGAAGAACTGCACCCAGGCCAGGCGCCGCATCGCCTGCGGCATCGCCTGCACGTCGCGCATGATCGCCGCCAGCATGTGGCCAGGCCGCAGCCGCGGTGCCAGCCATCGCAACAGCCCATAGCCGACGAACAAGCCGGCCAGCACGTACAGCATGCGGTCGCCGCCGCTCCAGAAGATCGCCGCCGCGCCGGCGAGGCCGAGCACGAGCCACAGCGCCGCGACGCCATCGGAACGCGGCATGGTCGCCGCATGCTCGGCGACAAGCGCTGGTGCTGCATCGTCGAACCCCTGCAAGGTCTCGGGTGGATATTCGCGGGTGCGCAGCACGGTCCAGCCGATGGACAGGAACAGCACCGCGCCGCCCAGGTAGAACGCGTAGCGCACCGTGGCCGGCACATGGCCGGGCGCGGCGGTATTGCTCACGCCCCAGTGCGCCAGCAGCCACGGCAGCATGCTCGCCACCACCGCGCCGACGCCAATGAAGAAACTCTGCATCGCATAGCCGCTGGCGCGCTGGCGCTGCGGCAACTGGTCGCCGACGAAGGCGCGGAAAGGCTCCATCGAGATGTTGATCGACGCATCCAGGATCCACAGCGTGCCCACGGCCACCCACAGCGCCGGCGAGTTCGGCATCGCCAGCAGCGCCAGCGTGGTGAACAGCGCGCCGACCATGAAATACGGACGGCGCCGGCCGAAGCGGTTCCAGGTGCGGTCGGACAGATGGCCGACGATCGGCTGCACGATCAAGCCGGTCAGCGGCGCGGCGATCCACAGGCCCGGCACCTGCTCCATGTCCGCGCCCAGGGTCTGGAAGATGCGGCTGGCATTGGCGTTCTGCAGCGCGAAGCCGAACTGGATGCCGAGGAAGCCGAAGCACATGTTCCAGATCTGCCAGAACGACAGCGCCGGCTTGGCGCGCGGCATGGGCATGGCGCTCATCGGCGCACCTGCACTGCGCCGGCCAGCGCGATCAGCAGTGCGGCCACGTCCGCAGCGTTGACCACACCGTCGGCGCCGCCCTGGCCGCCGGTGTAGCGGGCGAAGTGCTGCAGCGCGCTCATGTTCGCCGCAGGCACCACCCGGATGCGGCAGGCCTGCCCGGCCTTCAGCGCGAACACCGCCGTAGTGGACTCCTGTTCGCCGACGCTGTGCGGCATCACCACCGGCATCCGCTGCGGCGCGGCGTCGCCGCACTGCAGCTGCAACTGTTTCACCGCGGCGGTGACGCCGGTATTGATCGGGCCATGCGCATTGACGTAGCGCAGGCTCAGCCGGTAGTCGCCATCGTGCGGGGCGGTCCAGCGCCAATCGTCGCCGCCGGCCAGGCGCACCACGTCGCCGACGCAGACGCTGGGACTGTGCAGCGATTCCCAGTGCGCGCCGCGCCGGGTCAGGCTCAGGCACTGCACCTGCTCGCGCAGCGGCAAGCGCGCACCGTCGGCAGCGCCCGGCTGGCGCTGGCCATCGACGTACAGCACCGTGTCGGCGGCCGCCGCGACGCGCCAACCCTGCGCGTCGCGGTCGACGCGCGGCGCCGGTGGCGTCAGCGGGGCGAATGCATCCTTGGCCGCGAGCAACGGCACCGGCGCACTCGCCGTGTCGCGCGCGACCAGTTGCACGGTGGTCACGCCGTCCTGGGTACGCGTGTCGCCAGCCACCAGCAGGTCGCCGTGCAGCTGCGCCGGCCGCCGCAGCACGATGCGCCGGTTGCGCAGTTGCAACGCGATCTCGTCGTTGTCGCCGAACAGCATCGGCACCAGGCTCACCGGCAGCTTGGGCGCGACCTTGCCGTCGTCCTCCACTCCGAACACGCCTTCGATCACCATCGCCAGATAGCCGGCCACCGACCACAGCTGGCGCGGCGAATTGACCACCGGTCCGCTGAGCGGGCCATCGTCCACGTGCGCGGCCTGGCTCAGGAATTCGTAGTTCTCCATGTTCGAACCGGCCAATGCGGCGCCACGCAGCAGCGAGCGCACTTCGAAGGCGATGCGCGCACTGTCGTCGGTATGCCGCGCCGCGCGCAACGCATAGGCGCTGACGAACGGCCAGATCGCGCGGTTGTGGTAGATCGGCACGTCCTGCTGCTGCGGCCACACCACCGGGCTGCCGGTCTCGACCGCCGGATAGCGTGCCAGCGCCTGGCGTGCGCGTTCGCGCGGCAGCACGTCGGTCAGGACCGCCAGCGACAGGCCGAGCAAATCGTAGCTCTCGTAGGCGACCGGATGCGCGGCGCTGCCGATGTAGCTGGCATAGGTTCCGCGGTCCTCGCGCCAGAAGCGCTGCGCGATCGCCTGCTTGAGCGCGTCCGCCCAGCCGGCGTAACGCGCCGCGGCCGCGCTATCGTCCTGCTCGCGCGCCAGCCGCTCGCCCAGGCGCAGCGCCTGGTAGTGCAGCACGTTGGTGGACAGCGCGTACGACTCGGCGATGAAGCGCACGTCGTTGCGGGTCCAGGCCGGATAGGTCTGTTCGCGCCAGTCCAGGAACGAGGTCTCGCCACGGTATAGGCCGATCTGCGGATCGAATGCGAATTCGCGGTCCTGTGCCAGGGTCGCCGCGAGCGCGGCACGGGTATCGGCCGCGAACGTCGCGTCGTCGAGCAGATGCCGCGCGGCCAGGAACCAGACCACGCGGTCGCTGCTCACCGGCCAACTGCCGCCGGAACCGGTGTCCTGGGCCACGAACAGGCCCGGCCGCGCGTCCGCGCCGCGCATCGCCGACAGCTTGAAACGCAGCGAGCGCCGGGTACGCTCCGGGTCCAGCCGCGCCAGCGCGAGATCGGCCGCGTAGCTGACGTCGCGGGTCCACACATAGGGCCAGCGTTCGCCGGTCTGATAGCAATCGCACGGCAACGGCTTGCCGTGGTCGAAGGCCGGATCGCGGATCGCGTCCACCTGGTCGTCGCGCAGTTCCTGCTGCGCCAGCGCGAACAGCGCATCGAACAGCGGGCTGGCGGTTTCGCTGCGCAGCAGCTGCGCCACCAGCGTGCGCGTGCCCTGCGCCGAGGTCAGCACGAAGCCGCCGTCGGCAGCGGCCGCGGCCTGCGCGGTCTGGCCGCGCCATTGCAACGACGTCTGCCACGCAGACGCCGACACCGCGGCACCCAAGGTGGCGGCCAAGCAGATCATCTTCAGCATCGAAGCGGCGGACCGGCTCGCGCCCGTCGGCCTCCCTCCCTCTTTGCCTGCATTGTGGGTTCGCAGCACCGGCATGCCGGCGCCGCGGTCGCGGCCTCTTCTTCGAGAAGCGCTGCAGACATGGTAGACGCGCCGCACCGTGGCGCGCACATCTGCATACGTATTCATCGCCCACCCCGCAGCGGCGCCGCAGCGCCTCGCTATAGTCGCCGCACGTGCCACGGCCGCCTTGGGAGGGGACATGCTGCAGCTTCATGCCATGCCACGCGTGCGCCGCGCGCCATACCTACCGCTCCTGTTTGCGGCTGCGTTGTTGTGCGTTGCACCGCTGCTGCGCGCAGAGCCCAAGACCGTGGCCAGCGTGAACTCCCCGGGCGAGGTGCTGCAGGTCGCACTGCAACTGGACGACGGCAAGCCCAGCTACCGCGTGCAGCGCCTCGGCGACCCGGTGATCGGCGATTCCAGGCTGGGCTTCCAGTTGCGCGACGGACGCCTGGACCGCGCTCTGGCGATGGCACCTTCCGCATGACGACCCTGCGATACCGAGCACGCATGCGCGTGACCATCGCGAACACGACATCGCAATCGTGGAATCGATTCCACCGTGATGAAACCCAGTGAATACGTATGCAGCCGACGTTCGCGATGGACTGCCGTGTCTACCATACGTCGCAGTCGTGTCACCGCATCGTCGGCAGCGCGATACCTACATCCGGCGATTTGGCCGGGCCAGAAAATTCGCAAGACAACATTGCCTGGGAGGGGAAAATGTTGAACCACAAGCGCAATGCGCTGACGCTGGCGTTGGCCATCGCCATGACGCCGATGCTGGCTACCGCACAGTCCGCAACGCAGACCGGCACCGCCACCGCACCGGCGCAGAATCCGGTCACCGAACTGGACAAGGTCCAGGTGACCGGCATCCGTCGCGGCATCGAGAGCGCGATCGCGGTCAAGCAGGACGCCACGTCCATCGTCGAGGCGATCTCGGCCGAGGACATCGGCAAGCTGCCGGACGTGAGCATCGCCGAATCGCTGGGCCGCCTGCCCGGCTTGGCCGCGCAGCGCGTGGCCGGTCGCGCCCAGGTGATTAGCGTCCGCGGCCTGTCGCCCGACTTCGCCACCACCCTGCTCAACGGCCGCGAGGTGGTCAGCACCGGCGACAACCGCAGCGTCGAGTTCGACCAATACCCCTCGGAATTGGTCAACGGCGTGACCGTGTACAAGACCCCGGACGCGGCGCTGGTCGGCCAGGGCTTGTCGGGCACCATCGACATGCAGACCGTGCGCCCGTTGAGCTTCCCGGACCGGGTGATCGCGGTCAGCGGCCGCCTGCAGAAGACCTCGCTGGGCAAGGCGGCCGATGTCGACGCGTACGGCAACCGCTTCAGCGCCAGCTACATCGACCAGTTCCTCGACAAGACCCTGGGCATCTCGATCGGCTACGCGCACAGCGACAACCCGATCCAGGAGAACCAGGTCGGCCTGTACGAGCCGTGGACCACCGAGCATACCGACGCCGGCAACCGCCCCGGCCTGGCCCCGGGCACCTACTTCTCCGACGGCATCAAGGCCTTGCGCCGCACCGGCAACAACAAGCGCGACGGCGTAATGGCCACCGTGCAGTTCCGCCCGTCCAACGCCTGGACCAGCACCTTCGATGCGTTCCACACCGAAGCCGAGCAGATCGACACCGCCAACCAGTTCGAGGTCAACCTCAGCAACTACAACGGCAACTACACCCCCGGCCTGCTGATCGGCAATCCGCAGCTGAATGCCGACAACACCTTCACCGGCGGCACCGCCAGCGGCGTCTATCCGCTGGTGCGCGGCATGTACAACAAGCGCAAGGACAAGATCGACGCGTTCGGCTGGAACAACGAGATCAACGTCGGCGACGTCAGGCTCGTCGCCGACCTGAACTATTCCAAGGCCACCCGCGACGAGTTGAACCTGGAGAACAATCTGCAGCTGACCCCGATGCCGCAACTGGATACCGTCGGCGTCACCGTCAACCCCAACGGCTTCTCGCAGATCTCACCCGGGCTGGACTACTCCAACCCCGATGCGCTGTTCCTGACCAACACCATCTACGGCTCCGGCTACGGCAAGGTGCCGCAGATCGAGGACCGCCTGAAGGGCGGCCGCCTGTCGGCGACGCTGCCCGCGCCGCAGGCCCTGTCGTGGTTTTCGGACATCGACGTGGGCGTGAACTACGCCGACCGGCGCAAGCAGAAGACCCAGGCCGAGGGCAACATCCTGCTCGGCGCGCAGGGCGATGCCAGCATCGCCGGCGACCTGCAGTACGACCCGGTCAACCTGGGCTTCGCCGGCATCGGCTACATCCCGGCCTGGAACGTCCCGGCCGCGGTCGGGCGCTACATGACCTTCGACCCGGTCACCGACCTCGACTACCTGATTCCGAAGTCGTGGACCGTGCAGGAGAAGATCACCACCGCCTGGTTGCGCGCCAACATCAATACCGATATCGGCGAAGTGAGCGTGCGCGGCAACATCGGCGTGCAGATGCAGCACACCGACCAGAGCTCGCAGTCCAACTATTTCGACCGTTCGCGCCCGGCGGGCCAGAACGTGCTGCCGATCGATTCCGGCAAGTCCTACAACGACTGGTTGCCGAGCTTGAACCTGGCCTTCACGTTCCCGCACCAGCAGACCCTGCGCTTCGCCGCCGCCAAGCAGGTCGCGCGCCCGCGCGTGGACCAGATGCGCGCCGGCCTGGAATTCGGCGTCGACACCTCCACCGGCAGGCCCGGCGGCAGCGGCGGCAACCCGCTGCTGGATCCGTGGCGCGCGACCGCGCTGGACCTGTCGTACGAGAAATACTTCGACGAAAAGGCCTACGTGGCCGCGGCGATCTTCTACAAGGACCTGAAGAGCTACGTCTACACGCAGTCGCGCGACGACTACGACTTCTCCGACCTGGTCGCCAGTTACGTGGTGCCGCCGGGCATGACCGCCCCGGTGCAGACCATCGGCACCTTCTCCTCGCCGCAGAACGGCAAGGGCGGCACCCTGCGCGGCCTGGAGCTCACCGCCTCGCTGCCGCTGGACATGCTGACCGACAGCCTGCGCGGCTTCGGCGTGCAAGCCAGCGCCACGTTCAACGACAGCGACATCAAGATCCTCGACCCGGAAAGCGCGTCCAGCGTGGGCTCGGATCCGATCAGCCTGCCGGGCCTGTCCAAGCGCGTGTACAACTTCACCGCCTACTACGAGCGCAACGGCTTCGAAGCGCGCGTCAGCCAGCGCCGGCGTTCGGACTTCATCGGCGAGATCGGCAACTTCAACGGCAACCGTACCCTGCGTTACGTGGTCGGCGAGAACGTGACCGACGCGCAGCTCAGCTACAGCTTCGGCGACAGCAGCACCTTGAGTGGGCTGACCCTGCTGCTGCAGGCAAGCAACCTGACCAACGAAGCGTATCGCACCTATGCCGGCCGCAAGGACCGCCCGCTGGAATACACCGAGTGGGGCCGCACCTACGTGCTCGGGGTGAATTACAAGTTCTAGGCCAACCCCTCCTGCCTGCAACACGCCCGTCGGCGCATGCCGGTGGGCTTTTTTTTGCCGTCAATTAGCGCGCCATGGCGTGCGGCGCTAAGCGCATGGCGGCGCGTGTTGCGCTCGATCTGGGCACTGTCACTGGACGAAGCAACACAACGCGATGCGGGTGCATTGAAGCGGCCGCCTCGCGCGCGGCTGCCGCTTGCCAACCGCCAGGGACTGGAGGGCCCGGCCAATACGCCGCTGCGTGGACCGCGAAGGTGCCGATGGCGGCACGCGCGCTGTTCGCCAGCAGAATCGCGCTGGTGGCGGCAGTGTCGCTGAGCACCCACAGCGCACTGATCCGTGCTGACGTGAACGCCGCAATTGGCTGGCGCAGCAGAGCCAGCGGG
>NZ_JAYIQP010000021.1:0-63850 GCF_035026585.1 Xanthomonas sp. WHRI 7945 | reverse complement strand
CCGGGCGGTACTGAAGGCGTTCGAGCTGCAGTTGGTCTGACGGGACAGGATGCCCGGCCCGGCGCAGCGCGCCGGGCGTTCGCGGGCGCGCGAGCCAGTGGCTCGCAAGCGGCGCCCGCTCACCCTGTCGAAGTTGGGCGTGCGCGACCGCACCCGGGCGGTACTGAAGGCGTTCGAGCTGCAGTTGGTCTGACGGGACAGGATGCCCGGCCCGGCGCAGCGCGCCGGGCACCGCCGGCGCGCGAGCCGATGGCGCGGCCCCCCTGTGGGAGCGACTTCAGTCGCGACGAACGAAGCGGCAGGCCCGCCGAGCACTGGAGAGGGTCCGAACCGCTGGCCCGGCGCTACACTGCTGCGGATGCATTGGTCTGGCCGCCCAGCCCGGTCGCACGACCCGCGCGCAGGCGCAAACGCGTCGCCGAAGCGGGGCCGCCGCAGCGCTGCGACCCCGCTCCAGGCCTGTCCGCCGCTGCCCCGGCGACAATGGTATGGTCGCCCGCAGCTCAGCGCGGCGGCGCTGTGCACGGCGCCTTCGCGGGGAATTGGCCACTGTGCCGAATTCCGCGCCGCGATCTGCATGACCACGAACCGCGAAGCCTGCTAGGATGGCCGCTTCGCTTCATTAACCCGGCCGTGGGATCGGCCCCGGAGACCTCCTGAATGACCCGTATTATCGAATTCCTGATCGCACTGGGGATCGTGGCTGGCCTGTTCGTCCTCGTTGGCCTGGTGTTGCCCTCGGAGCGTCACATGTCCGAGAGCGTCGAGACCAACCGGCGCATGACCATCGTCTATGACACGGTTAACAGCCTGCGTCGGTTCAAGGACTGGAACCCTCTGGTGCTGCGCGATCCGCGTATCCAACTGAAGCTTTCCGGCCCCGAAGCTGGCGTCGGCGCCCGTCTCGACTACGCCTCCAACGAGGGCTACATCGGCAAGGGCAGCTGGACCATCACCTCGACCGAGAAGAACAAGCAGGTCGTCATCGGCATCGAAGACGAGAGCAAGGGCACCGACAAGTCCACGTCGTTCAAGCTCGAGCCGACCGGCAAGAGCGGCCGCAACGTCAAGATCACCCAGGACTACACGGTCAAGTACGGTTGGGACCTGTTCGGTCGCTACGCCGGCCTGTACGTGAGCCGCCATGTCGGCGACGACATCAAGCTGGGCCTGTCGCGGCTGAGCAACGTGCTGGCCACCGTGCCGAACGTCGACTACCGCGCCGAGGAAACCCCGTTGAAGGACCTGAAGATCGTCGACGTCCCGGCCGAGGATCTGCTGGTGGTCAACGCCGGCAACATCGACCGCGACAACGAGGCCATCAAGAAGTCCATCAAGGACAACCAGGAGTGGATCAAGCGGGTGATGGACGCCAACGGCCTGGAAGCGGCCGGTCCGGTGCGCATCGTCACCACCGACTTCGGTTCCGACAAGTACGCCTTCGACGTCAGCCAGCCGGTGCGCAAGCGTGCCGGTGGCGCGCCGAAGCCGGACGCGGCGGCCAAGCCGGAAGAGAAGAAGGACGACGCGGCGGCGGCGGCTCCTGCGGCCCCGGTCGACGCGACCCCGGTCGCCGCCAGCGGCGAGCCGCTGAAGCTGACCATCCCGCAGGGCGCGCCGGTCACCTACCTGCGTACCGAAGCGCACCGCTCCGCGTTCGCCGGCTACGCCGGCCACATGGCGGGCCTGGATGCGGCGCGCAATGCGGTCCGCGCCTGGGCCGCGACCAGCGGCTACGACGTGACCGACCGTCCGTACGAGGCCTGGAAGGGCGGCGTGGACAAGTCGTTCACGCCGGAAGGCACGTACGACATCTACTGGGCGATCAAGTAAGCCAGTCGCCTGGATGATGAGTGACCACGAAACGCGCCGCATCTTGCGGCGCGTTTCGTTTATGGGGTGCCGGAAACCCGGCCGCAACGGAGCATCGTCATGCTGAATTTCGATCGTCGTGCGCGCAAACGCTCCTGGCTGGCCTGCGCCGGCGGCCTGCTGGCGGCTGCCGCGATCGGCCTGTCCGCCTACGCCTCGCACGGCGTGGCCGAGCCGCTGGCACAGTCGCACCTGCAGACCGCGGCGCTGTACGCGTTCGGCCATGGCCTGGCGCTGGCGGCACTGGCCCGCAGCAGCGAACGCCTGCTCGGCCGCGCCGCGTTGGCGCTGTTGCTGCTGGGCACGCTGCTGTTTTCCGGCAGCCTGGCCGGCAACGCGTTGGCGCAATGGCCGACCAAGCTGGCCCCGATTGGCGGGACGACGCTGATGCTGGGCTGGGTGCTGTGGGCGCTGGATGCGCTGAGGCGGTAGCGCGGTGCCCAGATATCCGCGCGGGTTCGATACCCAGGCCGCCTACGAGCACCTGAGCCGGCGCGACCGCAAGCTCGGCGCGTGGATGCGCCGGATCGGCCCGATCGCGCCGCAACCGGGCTGGTCCAAGCGCTTCGATCCGGTCGATGCGCTGGCGCGCGCGATCCTGTTCCAGCAGCTCAGCGGCAAGGCCGCGGCAAGCATCGTCAGCCGCGTCGAGGCGGCGATCGGCAGTGCCCGGCTGCACGCCGACACGCTGGCGCGGATCGACGATCCTGGCCTGCGCGCCTGCGGCGTGTCCGGCAACAAGGCGCTGGCGCTGCGCGACCTGGCGCGGCGCGAGGCGGCCGGCGAGATTCCCGGCCTGCGGCAGATGGCGACGATGCACCAGGACGCGATCGTGGCGGCGCTGCTGCCGATCCGCGGCATCGGCCGCTGGACGATCGAGATGATGCTGATGTTCCGCCTCGGCCGCCCCGACCTGCTGCCGGTGGACGACCTGGCCATCCGCAAGGGCGCCCAGCGCGTGGATAAGCTGGAATTGCCGCCGACCCCGAAGGCCCTACTGGCCCGCGGCGAGCGTTGGGCGCCGTACCGCAGCTACGCCAGCTTCTATCTGTGGCGCATCGCCCACGTGGAGCTGGCGGCGATGACCAAGACGCCGACGCCGCGCTCGCAGGAGTAGGCGAGCCGACGCCGCGCTGCCGCGTGCCGAGCGGCGGCGGTCAGGGCGACGGCGAAGCGGTCTGCTCGTGCAGTAGCCCGTCCACTGCCGATGTAGCCGGCGGCGGCGGCGTCCGGAACAGCGGATCGTCGCTCAATCGCGGCCGCTGCGAGGACGGAAAGCGCCGTTCCTGCTGCAGCCAACGGTGGTACTGGAAGGTGGCACGCGCCGCGCTCAAATAGACCAGGATCACGATCACGCCGAGGGCCGCACCCTTGAGATTTCCGGTGAGCAGGAACGTGATGCGGATGAGGGCGTAATAGGCCAGCAGCACGCAGGCCGCCACCCGGTGTTTGCGCTGCAAGCCGTAGGCCAGCGCTGCGATGAACACGGCTTCGATCACGCCGGCGATACCGGCCACGGTGTTGCCGTTCTTAAGCGCCGCCAGCCCGAGGAACAGGCTGAGCGCCGCGCACAACGCGGCCACGATCCAGCCGACCGTGATCCTGCGCAGCACATCGTCCGGTGCCTTGCCCAGCGGCGCGGCGGGGCTGGCCTGCACGTCGGCGGCCGGCGCCGAGTAGGGGTTCTGTTCCATCAGCGTAAATTTTCCTGGAGGTGACGCCGCGATATCGGTTGCAAGCGCGGCAACTTGAGCGCCTGGCCGCCGCGGATGTTCGCCGCAAGCGCCATCGCCCCCGGCCTCACGCCGGCAGGTACTTGTCCCACAGCCGGTTGCGGAAGCGGTGCTGCGGATCGATGCGGCGCTTGATCCGCGCGAACGCCTCGGCTTCGGGATAGGCCGCGGCGAATTGGTGCGGGGTGGCATGCAGCCGGTACGGCAGGTAGTAGCGGCCACCGTGCGCCAGCGCCGCGTCGATCAGCTGCCGGGTCCACACCTCCGCGGCCCGGTCCGGGGCGGCGCCGCTGCGCTGCTTGTAGTACAGCACGAAGGAGAACACCGGCTGCGGCGCCCAGCGCAGCAACGACACGGTGTCGGCAGGCGAGTGGCGGATCGAGATGTTGAGCGCGTTGACGTCGTGGCGGCGCAGGATCGCGCTCATCTCGCGCGCAAAGGCGGCGAACGCCGGCAGCGGCAGGAAGTACTCCTGCAGCAGATAGGTGGACATGCGCCGCGTGCGCGGTTCCAGCGAGCGCGCATCCAGGCTGGCCTGGCAGTTGCGGCGCATCACCGACGGCGTGTGCAGCAGCGGTGCGGTCTGGTAGCGCTCGCGAAGCGATTCGCCCAGCGGCAATTCCGAGGCCGCCCAGATCAGGTTCTGTTCGCGCGCGTAGTCCTGTCCGCGCGGCACCAGCCGGCGCGTGTCGGTGGGCGCCGCGTCGCTGCGCAGCCAGGTCACCGCCAGCGGGCGGTCGAACCGCGGCGGCAGCAGGTCGGCGTTGTGCAGCACCGCGCGCGGGTCGGCGGCGATGCGTTCGGCGAAGAACGCCGGATAGTCCGCCAGCGCCACGTGCTGCGCATGCCGCTCCAGCATGTCGTTGCGGGCCAGCGCCAGTTCCACTTCGGTGACCACGCCCAGCCCGCCGTAGCCGCCGATCGCCGCCGAAAACAGCTCGGCGTCGCGCTCGCGGTCGAGTTCGTGCACCTGGCCTTGCGCATCGACCAGCTGCAGCGCCTGCACGGTATGTGCGATCGGCCCGGCATGCAGGTAGCGGCCATGGCAGTTGACCGCGACCGAGCCGCCGACGCTGAAGTTGCTGTAGCTCTGCATCACCGCGATCGCCAGATCGTGCGGGTCGATGAGGTCCTGCAGGTCGCGCCAGCGCATGCCGCTGCGCACACGGATGCGCTGCGCGGCCGGGTCCAGCTTCACCAGGCCGACGAGTTCGCGCAGGTCCAGGTGCAGCGAGCCGGCGGCGCCGATCTGCCCGCCCATGCTGTAACGCGCGCCGCCGATCGAGACCGCGCCCTGGCTGTCGCGCAGCAGCGCGGCGACCTCGGCCACGCTGCGCGGCCGCGCGATGCGCGCGACCGCGGTGCGATCGATGCCAGCGATGTCGCTGACCTGCGGCGTGGCGCTGTCGTGCCGGCATGCCGGCAGCGCCAATGCCGCGCCCGCGCCGAGCAGGGCGGCAGTTGCGGCGCGGCGTCGGGTGTCGATGTGCTCGTCCATAAGCGCGGTGTTCTCAGTGGTGGTGGTTGCAGGTCGTCGACAGCGCGTCAATCGGCGACCAATTCCACCTGGGTCTGCACGCGCACCCAGGCGTCCTGGCTGGGATCGTTGAGCGTGGCATGCAGGGTGTAGGTGCCGAGCGGATCCGCCGGCTCGAAGCGGATCTGCAGCGACAGCGGCGCCAGTTCCAGCATGCCTGGCGCGGCCGGTTTGCCGCCGGTGGTCAGCGGCCGCGCAGGTTCCTGCAGCGCGACGTGGCCATCCGGCCCGAGCATGCGCAAGCGCAGTTGCGCGTCGCAGGCGCCGTCGTTGTTGGGGCTGGGCGCGCAGCCCGAATACAGCACGACCACCCGGATCGGCTCGCCGCGGCGCACGCGCTCGGTCGTGCGCAGTTTCGGGCCGTGGCGGCTGTCGGTCTCGGTCCACTCTTTGCCGAAACGCGCGAACGCGGCCTCGTCGGCGACGTGGACCGTCGCCGCGAAGTGCTTGTCGTGCGCGCGCTCGGCGCTGTCGGCGACTGGCGTGCCCTGGCGGTCGTGCCACTGTGCGCAGGCGGCAAACGACAGCGCCAGCAGGCCCAGGGCGCAACCCGCCAGGCTGCCGCGCGACACGCCCGCGACGCGCTGCCTCATGCCGACGTTCCCGCATGCCAGCGCCAATGCCAGGGTTCGTAGACGATGCCGTGCGGATTGCCGCGCGGATAGCTCATCCGGTAGCCGAAGCCGGCGGCGTGCGCGCGCAGCCAGGCGAAGGCCGGCGTGCGCTCGAAGCTCTCCTCGGCCGGCGCCTCGCCGGGCGTGCCGATGTCCAGCGCCTCGCCGCTGTGATGCTCGCTGTAGCCGGGCGCGGCATTGACCTGCAGGATCTGCTGCAGGGTCTGCCCGCGCGCGAACTTGCGCGCGAAGATACCCAGTTGGTAGTCGTGGCTGCGATAGCCGGAGATCGCCTCCAGCACCACACCGTCGCGCATGGCGGCGCGTTGCAGTGCCTGCCAGGCGCGTGCGGCGCCGGCGGTCAGCCACAGCGGGCGCCGGTAGCGATCGCGGCCGGCACCACGCAGCGTCGCAGGTTCGGCCTGGAGCGGCAGGCCGGTGCTGCGCGCGTAGTCCGCAGCGTCCAGGCCGAGGCTGGCCAGGCGCTCGTGCAACGCGCTCAGCGGCAGCAGCGCATCGTCGTCCGGCTGGCGGCGTACGGGCAGGGCGTCGAGACGATCCAGTGCCGCGTCGATGCCGGGTTCGTGCATCAGCCGCGGCAGCAGCGCGGACAGCCCCTGCGCGGAGGCGGCGGCGAGGTAGCGGCCGTCGCGCTTGCGCCGCAGCAGCCAGGTCGCATGGGCGAGCAGGCGCGCATCGGCGTTGCCGCGCGCGCGCAGCAGCGCGGCCGGCAGCAGTTCGATGCATTCGGTGTTGAGCAGCAGGGCGGGAGCGGGGCGCATCCGCACAGGGTAGGGCTAAGCGCTGCGCGCGGCCAGCCGTTGCAGGTCCTGCAGCAGTTGCCTCGGCTGTTCCGGGCTCAGCAGCAGCCAGCGCCCGTTGCGCAGCGGCAGCGCCAGCACGCGGCTGGCGTCGGTGAGCAGGCAGAACGCGCGCTGGCCGTTGCGCATGCGGAAATGCCCGGACTTGAAGCCGGGCAGGCCGTAGCCGAACAACTTGCGCCCTGGCGCCAGTTCGGTGTGCTCGGCCAGGTCGACCACGCGCGCATGCGCCAGGTCGATCGATGCGATCTCGGTGCGGGCGTTGAACATGGTCGAGCGGATCCGCAGCGCGCTGCCCTGCAGGCGGATGCCGCGCCGCAGGTACAGCGCGTGCATGACCGCGCCGGTCGCGGCCAGGACGCACGGGCCGATCCAATGCGCGCCATGCGCGGGGCCCGAGTCGGCCAGGATGACGGCGACGATCGCGCCGGCGACGCCCAGCAGCGGCAGCCACAGCGCCAGCAGCGGCAGGCGCCCGGGCGCGGCGACGTTGTAGTCGCGCGCGGCGGGCAGCGGGCGGGAACGGCGCTGCATGCCGTTCATCGCTGCGCGAGGATCCACTGCGCGGTAGCGTCGATCAGCTGCGCGGCGACATGGCCGGGTTGCGCGTACTCGGCCGGCGACGGCGCGCCGCTGCCGGCGATGCCGAGGTGGTTGAGCTGCGCGTAGCGGTGCAGCGTCGCCCACGGAGCGTCGCCCAGCGCCTGCTGCCAGCGTTGCCAGTCCGGCGCGGTGACCTGGAAGTCGCGCTCGCCCTGCAGCCACAGCACCGGCTGTCCGAGCGCCCGCACGTCGGCGACCGGATCCACCTGGTCGAACGCGCGCCAGTACGCGGCCGGCATGTCCAGCGGCGCGTCGGTGCGGGCCACTGCGCCGGTGCCGCGCACGTTGGCGACGCGGCGCTCGATGTCGGCCAGGCGTGCCTGGCCCTGCGCCGATGGCGTGCCTTGCAGGCCAAGCAGGTAGCGGTTCTGGTCGAGCAGCAGGTCCAGCAGCGAGCGCGCCGGCGCCGCCCACAGCACGATCCCGGCGGTCTTGCCGGAGCGGCGCGCGATGCGGGCGGCGAGCATGCCGCCCTGGCTGTGGCCCATCACGAAGATGCGCTTGGGATCGATGCGCGGCGTGCGCGCCAGCGCCGCGACCGCGGCGACGGCATCGTCGGTGGTCTCGTCGTCCATGGTGAAGTTCGCGTTTCCAGCGAAGCGCTCGGGCAACGCGTGGGTGCGCTTGTCGTAGCGCAACACCGCGATGCCCTGCGCGGCCAGGCCGCGCGCGACGTCCAGGAACGGCCGGTTCGGGCCGATGGTCTCGTCGCGGTCGAGCGGGCCGGAGCCCTGCACCAGCACCACCGCCGGGAACGGTCCCTTGCCCGTCGGCAGCGCCAGGGTGCCGGGCAGCGGGCCGACCGCGAACGCCTGTTCGGCGAAGCCGGCATCGGCGGCGGGCGGCGGTGGCGCCGGTGGCGGCGCCGGGGTCAGCAGTAGGCCTGCGATCTTGCCGTCGGCGTCCACCGAGACGTGCGCCAGCAGCGCACCGCGTTCGAACTGCAGGCGTCGCTCGATCAGGCTCAGGCCCTGTTGCCGGCGTTCGGTGGCCGCGCCGCGCTGCTGCAACGCGCCCATCTGCGCGGAAATCGAGCGCCAGACCTCGGCCAGCTTCTCGGCCGGTACCGCCTGCACCATCGCCGGCGTGAAGTCGCGTTCGGCCGCGGCGATGTCGCCGGCCTGCAGGCGGTCCAACAGCGTGTCGGCGGCCTGTCGCGGCGTGGCCGCCAGCGCGCAGGAGCACGCCAGCAGCAACGGCAGCGCGAGGCGCCACGCGCCGCGCAGGCGCATGTCAGAGTTCCCGCTTGAACATCAGCAGCGGCTTGGTGCCCGGCAGGGTGAGGACGTTGACCAGTTCCCAGCCCAGCTTGCCTTGCTTGCTCAGTTCGGCCTGCAGTTCCTCCATCTTCAGGCCCAGCATCAGATTGGTCTTGGCTTCGACGGTGAGATATTCCCAGCGTTTGCTCATGATTCCGGCGCCTTGTCGTCGCCGGGCTTGGGCAGCCGGCCGGCCTTGCGCAGCGCGTCGCGCAACACGTATTCGATCTGCGCGTTGAGGCTGCGCAGCTCGTCGTCGGCCCAGCGCTGCACCGCCGCCAGCACGTCGGCGTTGATGCGCAGCGGGTAGGCCTTCTTCTCGCTCATGCGGAACGGCTCATTTGCATCCGTGCGGCCGCTGCCGCACGGAGGTGGCGGGGCTCGCGCATCAGTACAGCGAACCGGCGTTGACGATCGGCTGGGCGCCGCGGTCCGAGCACAGCACGGTCAGCAGGTTGCTGACCATGTGCGCCTTGCGCTCCTCGTCCAGCTGCACCACGCCGCTCTTCTGCAGTTCGGCCAGCGCCATCTCGACCATGCCCACCGCACCGGCGACGATGCGCGTGCGTGCGGCGATCACCGCGTTGGCCTGCTGCCGCTGCAGCATCGCCTGGGCGATTTCCGGCGCGTAGGCGAGGTGGCTGATGCGCGCTTCGATCACGTCCACGCCGGCCTGGGTCAGGCGCTCGTCGAGGTGGCGCTTGAGCTGTTCGCTGATCTCGGCCGGATGGCTGCGCAGCGAGATCTGGCTGTCCTCGTGCTGGTCGTACGGATAGCTGGTGGCCATCGCGCGCAGCGCCGATTCGGACTGGATGTGCACGAAGCTCTCGTAGTCGTCGACGTTGTACACCGCCTCGGACGCATCGATCACCTGCCACACGATCACCGCGGCGATCTCGATCGGGCTGCCGTCCAGCTCGTTGACCTTGAGCCGGCCGCTCTCGAAGTTGCGCACGCGCTGGCTGACCTTCTTCTTCGAATAGAAGGGGTTGTTCCAGCGCAGGCCGTTGTCCTTGACCGTGCCCACGTACTTGCCGAACAGGCTCAGCACCGCGGCCTGGTTCGGCTGCACCGTGTACAGCCCGCACAGGCCGAGCAGGGTCGCGGCGCCGATCAGCAGCCCCAACAGCACCAGCGGCAGCGAGGTCGGACCGCCGCCGACCGGGTCCTTGATGATGCCGATCACGAACAGCCACAGCGCCACGCCTGCCAGCGCCAGGAGGCCGAGCAGGGCCGGGATGCCGGAGAGCGAGCGAAGCGTGCGTTCTTTCATTGCGGTGTTCCCCCAGGTGTGTGAACAAACGATATCACTTTGATATCTGTTTGCAATAGGGGGTGTTCGGCCCGTTCGCGGTGGGGCGGGCGCGCCGGCCGTTAGAATGGCGCCCCTCTTTCCGCGCAGGCACCGCCGCCATGACCACCCTGGGAACCCCGCTGTCCGCTTCCGCCACCCGCGTGCTGCTGCTGGGCTCGGGCGAACTGGGCAAGGAAGTGGCGATCGAGCTGCAGCGCTTCGGCGTGGAGGTGATCGCCGCCGATCGCTATGCCGATGCGCCGGCGATGCAGGTCGCGCACCGTTCGCACGTGCTGGACATGCTCGATGCGATGGCGTTGCGCGAGCTGATCGCGCGCGAACAGCCCGATCTGATCGTGCCGGAGATCGAGGCGATCCATACCGAGACGCTGGTGGCGCTGGAGCGCGACCACGGCCAGCGGGTGATCCCGACCGCGCGCGCGGCGCGGCTGACCATGGACCGCGAGGGCATCCGCCGGCTGGCCGCCGAGACCCTGGGCCTGCCGACCTCGCCGTACCGCTTCGTCGACACGCCACAGGAATACCGCGAGGCCATCGCCGCGGTCGGCCTGCCGTGCGTGGTCAAGCCGGTGATGTCGTCCTCGGGCAAGGGCCAGAGCACGCTGCGCAGCGACGCCGAAATCGACGCCGCCTGGGAATACGCGCAGACCGGCGGCCGTGCCGGCGCCGGCCGCTGCATCGTCGAGGGCTTCATCGACTTCGACTACGAGATCACCCTGTTGACCGTGCGCCATGCCGCCGGCACCGCGTTCTGCGATCCGATCGGGCACTGGCAGAAGGACGGCGACTACCGCGAGAGCTGGCAGCCGCAGCCGATGTCGGCGCTGGCGCTGCAGCGGGCGCAGGAGATCGCGCGTGCGGTCACCGACGACCTCGGCGGCTGGGGCCTGTTCGGCGTGGAGCTGTTCGTCAAGGGCGACGAGGTGTGGTTCAGCGAAGTCTCGCCGCGGCCGCACGACACGGGCCTGGTCACGCTGGTCTCGCAGGAACTGAGCGAGTTCGCGTTGCATGCGCGCGCGATCCTGGGCCTGCCGATCCCGGTCATCCGCCAGAGCGGGCCGTCGGCCTCGTGCGCGCTGCTGGCGCACGGCGAAGGCGTGCCGCTGTTCGGCAACGTCGCCGCCGCGCTGCAGGTCCCGGACACCGCGCTGCGCCTGTTCGGCAAGCCCAGCGTGCACGGCCACCGCCGCGTCGGCGTGACCCTGGCGCGCGGCGCCAGCATCGACGAGGCGCGCCAGACCGCCTGCGACGCCGCCGCCGCCCTGACCATCGAACTGAAGGCCTGACGGCACGGGAAAAGGACGCGCTGGTGGCGCCGTTCCCAATCTCCAATCCCGACTCCCCAATCCCGGCTCTTCACCCCGGCGGCGCGAACCGCGCCGCCGCCAGGCGGATGCTCCACACCAGTTCCACCATCGCCAGGTTGTTGAGCAGCGCCTCGCCGCCGAGCACCAGCCAATAGCCGGCGCCGTCGACCCAGAACGGCACGAACGACCAGTCCGGCAGCAACAGCTGCGGCTCGCTGTAGAACGACACGTAGCGCTGCGCGCCGCTCCAGCCACGCGCGCTCTGCCGCTGGGCGAAGGCGGAGAAGTCGGCTGCGGCCACGCTCAGCGTGTCGGCCTCGTCCTGGCTCAGCCCGGCATGGCCCAGGCGGAAGCCGCCGTCGGAGGCGAGCACGGCGCGGCGTTCGGCCGACAGCGGCGCGATCACGTGCTGGGCGAAATCGTCCAGGCGGATCTCCGGGCCGGGCAGCGGGCGCCGCAGCAGCTGGATCCATTGCCGCTCGCGCGCTTCGGTCAGCAGGCGCTGCGTATCGCCGTCCACGCGCGTGCGCCATTCCGGCAGCGACAGCGCGCCGTGCGCGCTGAGCAGCAGTTGCAGCGCGCGCTGCATGCGGTCCGGCGCGGCGCTGGCGAAACCGTGCAGTACGCCGTGCGGCGTCGGCATCAGCCAGGTCGGGTCTTGGTCGTTCATGGCCGATGCTCTGCGATGGAAAGAGGGAGGTCGGCGGCGATGTTGCGGCCGCCGAGCAGGTCGCGCTGTTGCAGCCAGCGTGCGGTGCGGTCCCAGCGATCGCCCAGCGCCAGCGCATGGCGGCGCAGTTCGCGGCTGGCGAGCATGAAGGCAAGCTTGTCCTGGCAACTGATGCAGTAGTCGAGGAACTCGCGCTCGCAGCGCGCCGCGGTCAGCGGCGCGCCTTCGCACAGCGCCTCGACCACCTCGCGCACCATGCGCCGCGAATGGTCGGGGCTGGCCCGGCGGACCCGCGCCGGCACGTCCGCCGATGGTCGCGCCAGCACGCTCCAGCGCGTGGCCAGGGCGTTGATCGGCAGCAACGCGTGGCCATGGCTGTGGCGCTGGAAGGCCTCGGCCACGTGCGGCGGCAGGTGCGCGGCGGCCATTTGCAGCGCGACCTGGCGCAACGCCGTGTCGTGCCGCGGCAGCGCCACGAACAGGTCGGCGAGCACGCCTTGCGCCGGCTCGTTGTCGTGCAGCTGCAGCGCCGCATGCAGGCGCGCCAGGTGTGCGGCGGCGTCGCGCGGATCGCGCAGCAGCGCGCGCGCATGCGTGCGCATCACCAGGCGGGCCGGATCGGGAGCGGGGCGGGTGGCCATGGCGGTGCGCTCAGTCCAGCAGGGTGTCGATCAGGTCGATCATGAATTGCGCGTCCTCCATGCCCATCGCTTCGAAGCCCTGTTCCAGGCCCAGCGCGTCGAGCACGCCCTGGTCCTCGCGGTGCGCGGCGTCGCCCAGCGCCAGCAACGCCGCCTGCAACGCAGGCAGCTGCGCGGCGATGCGCGGATGCGCCAGCAGCACGTGGCCGATGTCGCACAACGCGCTTTCCACCAGCGGCCGCAGCCGTTCCCGGGTCAGCCGCGACAGGCGGCGATAGGCATCGGCCAGGAACAGGCCGGCATCGGCTTCGCCTTCCAGCAGCAGCCGCGCCACCGCGGCGTAGCTGCTGGCCGGGCGCCAGGCGATGCGCTCGGGGTCGAGGTCGGCCGGCTCCAGCAGGCGCAGCGCGATCAGGCGCACGTCGTGGTTGTCGGTCAGCGCGATGCGGCAGCCATAGGACAGGTCTTCGACGCAGCGCGCCGGCGCGTCCATGGCCGCGGCGATCACCACCTCGTCGGCACGCCCGCGCGGACGTGCGACCGGCAGGTAGCCGCGCGTGCGGATCAGCGCGCTGGCATCGAACGGGCTGGCGTACACCAGGTCGACCACGCTGGCGTCCAGCACCTGCTTCTGCTCGGCGGCGTCGGCCGGCATCAGCAGGTGCAGGCCGACGCCGGCGCGGCGCTGCAGCACGGTGCTGAGCAGGTACCAGCCGCCGAAGTTCTCCGGCGCGAAATCCGGCGCGACCAGGAAGTCCAGGCTCATGCCGGCGCCTGCGCGCGTTCGTCCTGCAGCCATTGCGCGTACAGCGGTTGCAGCGCGTCGATGCGCCGCCGCGAGGGCTTGCGCCGCACGGAAGTGAAGCCGACCACCTGGCCGTCGCGCACGTTCGGCAGCGCGGTGGCGTAGACCCAGTAGCAGGCGCCGTCGCGGCGCAGGTTCTTGACGTAGCCGTGCCACTTCTCGCCGCCCAGCACCGTGTCCCACAGGTCGGCGAACGCGCGCCTGGGCATGTCCGGATGGCGCAGGATGCAGTGCGGCGCGCCGATCAGCGTCGCCCGCGGCCAGCCGCTGAGTTCGACGAAGGCGTCGTTGGCATGGGTGATGACGCCGTCCAGGTCGGTGCGCGACACGATCAGGCGCCCGTCGGGGTAGGCCACTTCGCGTTCGCTCCAGTACACCAGGCGGCGGCTGCCGTCGTGATAGCGCAGCTCGGCGCTGCGGTGCGGTTCGTGCGGCGGATCCATCGGCGGCAGCGGCATGGCGGCGGCCCTAGAGGATCTGCTGCAGCGCCTGGGCGGCGCGCTTGATGTCCAGGAACACCAGGCCGAGCTTGGCGCTGGGCTTGGCCAGCACGGTCAGCACCGCTTCGCGCCCGGCCGCGCTCATGATCACGTAGCCGAGTTCGCCCTGGATCAGTACCCGTTCCAGCGGCCCGCGCGCCAGTTCGCGCGCGCTGCGCTCGCCCAGCGCCAGCAGCGCGGCGGACATTGCGCCGACGCGATCCTCGTCCATGCCCTGCGGCATCGCCGAGGCGATGGTCAGTCCATCCAGGGAAATCAGCGCCGAGGCCTCGATGTCGGCGGTGGCGCCGTTGAGCCCCTCCAGCGCCTGTTGCAGCTGTTGCGTTCGCATGCTCGCTATCCGTTGACGCATCCCGACGGGGTGCGGGATGCATTGGATAGCGTTTGCGCGCCGTTGCCCTTGATCTGGATCAAGGCCGCGGCGCGGCGACCCCCAAAGTCCGGATCAGCTCAGTCGCCGGCGACCGCCAGCGCTGCGAATCCCTAATCCCGACTCCCCAATCCCGGCTCCCCAGCCACATCCACCCACACCAGGTGATGGTCGCTGCCGTCGGCGATCGCCGCGGCCGGCGCGCCGGAGGCCGGCCAGAACACGCCGCTGTCCAGGTAGCGGAAACCGACCGACGGCAGCACGTAGTCCAGCCGCATCGCGCCGGACTTGGGCCCGAAGTCGCCCGTCACCTGGGCCGGCGAACCGCGCCGGACGATGCCCTGCGCGGCGTAGGCGCGCGCGGTTTCTTCGCCACCGGCGCTGCGCGGGGTCGGGTAGCGCAGCACGCGCGGATGTTCGATCAGTTCGACGATGGCGTCGTGGCGGCCATCGCCATCGACCGGATCGTTGTTGAGATCGCCGAGGATCACGAAGCGCGCGTCGGCGGCCAGGCCGCCGCAACGGCCGGCGTCGTCGCACAGCCAGGACGCGCTGCCGGTGCCGCCGAGGTATTCGCGCCACAGCCGCAGCTCGTCGTGGTTGCGCGCCGCGTTGCGCTTCTCCGCGCCGTCGAACACCGGCGGCGTGGGATGCGCTATCAGCGCGTGCACCACGCCCAGCGGGGTGCGCACCGGCACGTCCCAATGCGACTTCGACGACAGCCGCAGCTGCGCCCACACCGCGTCGCTGTAGAACGTGCGGCCGCTGGCCGGATCGGTCGGCCGCAGCGCGCCAGGCATCGCGCTCCACTTGAGCAGGCGGAAGCTGCGCACCGCGTCGGCGTCGATCGGGTACCTGGACAGCAGCAGCATGCCGTACTGGCCCGGATGCAGGCCGTAGCCCCAGGCGTCGTTGCCGCGCGCACGGCCCTGGCCGCCGGCGTGGCCGTCGTTGTCCAGGTCCAGGCCGCTCGGCACGCCGGTGTTCACCGGCGCCAGGTAGCGGTACGGATAACGCAGCGCGGCGCCGCCGCCGGGTTGGGCCACGTCCAGATAGCGCTGCTGGAACAGGTCGGCGGCACGGTGCGCGTCGTCGTAGTCGAACTCGTTGAGCAGCACCAGGTCCGGGCGCACCTGCTGCAGCACCGCGGCGATCTTGCGCGCGTGCGCGCTGTCGCCCTGCAGTTCGGCGATCAGGCCGCCGTCCTCGTCCGAGTACAGCGAGGTGTTGTAGGTGGCCAGGCGCAGCGGCGCGCTCGCGGGTGCGGCGGGCGTGGCGGCGGTTTGGGCGGGGCCGGTGTGCGCGCAGGCGCCGCACAGCAGGGTCAGGGCAAGCAACAGGGCGCGTGGGTTCATGCGCGCAGTTTGGCACGCGGCGCATGTCCGAACGATGGCGCCGCGGCGGCGCGCGGATCACCGCTTGCGGAAGCTGGAGCGCGGTGCCCAGGTCGGCGCAGGCAGCAGGTGCGGGCGCGGCGCGCGCGAACGCCGCCGCGCTCAGTCGCCGGGGCGGCCGGCGTCCTCGTCGAACGCGCGCCAGCTGCGCCCGTCGTAGGCCTGCAACGGCCGGAAGCGGCGCTTGTAGTCCATCTTCTGGTGGCCGCGGATCCAGTAGCCCAGGTACAGGTAGCTCAGGCCTTCGCGCCTGGCCCATTCGATCTGGTGCAGGATCGCCAGCGTGCCCAGGCCGCGTCCGGCGGCGTCGGGATCGTAGAAGGTGTAGACCGCCGACAGTGCCTGTTCGGCGATGTCGGTCACCGCCACGCCGAGCAGCGGCCCGCGCGCACTGTCCGCCGTCTTCTGGCGCATTTCCAGGAACCGCCCGTGCGACCAGCGGCCGATCAGGAACTGGTCGAACTCGTGCGCGCCGTGTTGGTCCATGCCGCCGCCGGGATGGCGCATGCGCAGGTAGCGCTGGTACAGCGCCAGCTGCTCCTCGCTGCGTTCGGCGGCGACGATGCGCACGTCGATGTCGGCATTGCGCGCCAGGCAGCGGCGCTGGCTGCGGTCGGGCACGAACTCGGCGACCGGGATGCGCACCGCCACGCAGGCGCGGCAGTGGTCGCAATGCGGCCGGTAGACCAGATCGCCGGAACGGCGGAAGCCCCAGCTCAGCGCCAGCGGATATAGCGCGCCCAGGCGCGGGTCGTGCGGGTCCAACACCAGGTCGCGCGCCTGCCGTTCGGGCCAATAGCCGCACGCGTGCTGACCGGTCTGGAACAGCCGCAGGTCGTCGCTGACGTCGGTATGGATGGCCATGCGGTCAGCATAGCGCTTCGCGATCGCAGCGGCCGCGACTGTCCGCCGCATGAATGCGCCCCGGCGCGGGTCAACCGCGCCGGCGCCGGGGCGTTGATTGCAGTGAAGGCGCCGATGCGCCGGCCCGCTCCGCGGTCCGTCCGTTCTGCGCTGGTGACTGCCGTACGCGCGTGTCGCGTCGGCACGGTTCCTTCCTTTTCCCTTAGGGAGTTTTTCAATGAATTACCGCAATCCGCTGCTCGCCCTGGCCGTGCTCGCCGTGCTGTCCGCCGGCGCCTACGCCGCCAACCCGCCGCCGCCGTCGGATCCCGCCGCGCCGGCCGATGCCGGCGGCTTCGCCAAGCTCGACAAGAACGGCGACGGCGTCGTCGATCGCAGCGAGGCCGCGGCTAGCCCGCGCCTGGCCGAGCACTTCGATGCGCTCGACAAGAACCACGACGGCAAGCTGACTCCCGACGAGTTCCCGCGCCATGGCCGTCACGGCGAGCGCGGCGGACGCGGCGAGCATGGCGCGATGCTCGCCAAGCTGGACACCAACAAGGACGGCCGCATCAGCCGCGACGAGGCCAAGGCCGATCCGAAGTTCGCCGCGCGCTTCGACAAGATGGACGCGAACAAGGACGGCTTCGTCGATCGCGCCGACTTCGAGCTGCGTTCCAAGCAGCATCGCGACGAATGGTTCGCCAAGGCCGACACCAACAAGGACGGCATGCTCAGCCGTGCCGAGTTCGATGCGGCGCAGTCGATGCGGATGCACAAGCCCGACCACAAGCCGGGCCAGAAGCAGGGACCGAAGCCGGCGCCGGCCGCGCCCGACGCGAACTGACCGTCCACTCCGCAACAAGCGACAAGCACCAAGCAACAAGGCGCCGATCGACACCCGCCCCTGCGCAGCGATGCGCAGGGGCGTTTTTGTTTGTCTACGCAGCGCTACCGCAGCACACCGGTTCAATCGCCATGCTCCTGTAGGAGCGGTTCCGGGTGGCCTCGGGCCATCAACCGCGACAGGTACATTGGCGAAGTGACGAACTTCGGCGGCCTGTCGGGGCTGAAGCCCCTCCTGCAGTGCATCCAGCCAGCCAATCGCAGGCGGTTTCAATCGCGACAGGCCCATTGGCCCAGTGGCGAACTTCGGCAGCCTGTCGGGGCTGAAGCCCCTCGTACAGTGCAGCCAGCAGTGCCGCCAGTCAGTCGATCGCGAGCGGCTTCATCCGCCACAGGCGCGGTGGCGAAATCGCCGGCTTCGGCGGCCGTCGATCGTCAACGGCCACACCCAAACCCTGCAAGAAACACGATGCCGTGCCGATGACGACTCAGTTCCCGCGTTGCGCCGGTTGCACCCGCACCCGCACTTCGTCGTCGTCGGCGCTTGGCGCGGGCTGCGGCGCCGCTGCGTTGGCCGGCGCTGCGACCGGCGTCGCTGCGGGCACCGCAGCCTGGTTGCCGCGATGGCGCAACACCGTCACCAGCGCCACCGCGCCGATCGCCAGCAGCAGCGCGACGCGGATGCGCCACGCCCAGCGCTTGCCGGTGTCCGGCACCGCCTGCGAGCGGAATTCGCTCAGGTACGGCAGCGTCTGCGCCGGGTCCTGGCGGGTGCTGTCGATCAGGCCGGACTCGCGCAGCAAGGCGCGCGCGCGCGGCTGGTCGTCGGCGTGCACCACCCACACCGTGGGTTGCACCTGCGTCGCCATCGGCTCGATGTAGCTGAACTGGCCGCTGCGCCGGCTGCGGTAGGAGCGGCCGTTGCTGAGCCGTACCTCGATGCCGTGCTCGCGCAGCAGCTTGGCCACGCCTTCGGCGGTTTCCACGCGCTGGCTGCTGAAGATCTGCCGCATCGTCGTCGTCTCAGTCCTTGGCCGGGACCTGCGCCGCGGCGCCGGCCTCGGGCACCACGCGGATCAGGCCTTCCTGCGCGGTGCTGGCGACCAGCACCCCGTCGCGAGTGAAGAACTGGCCGCGCGCCAGGCCGCGCGAACCCTGCGCGCTGGGGCTGTCCAGCGAATACAGCAGCCAGTCGTCGGCGCGGAACGGGCGATGGAACCACAGCGCGTGGTCGAGCGAAGCCATCTGCACGTTCGGCGTGTAGTAGCTGATGCCGTGCGGAAAGGTCGCGGTGCCGAGCAGGTGGAAATCCGAGGCGTAGGCGAGCAGCGCCTGGTGCAGTTCCGGCGCATCGCCGACCGGCTCGCTCAGGCGCAACCACATCTGCTGGAACGGCGGGCGCTTGGGCGGGCTCAGTTCGTCGCGCGGATACACGTGGCGGAACTCGAACGGGCCGCCGCGCGAGAGCCAGCGCTGCACCTTGGTCGGCAGCGTCGCCAGCACCTCCGGGCGCGCGGCCGGGGTCGGCTCGATGTCTTCCGGCTGCGGCACTTCCGGCATCTTCAGCTGGTGGGTGGCGCCGTCTTCCTGCTCCTGGAACGAGGCGGCGCAGAAGAAGATCACCTTGCCGTGCTGGACCGCGGTGACCCGGCGCACCGAGAAGCTGCCGCCGTCGCGGGTGCGGTCCACGTCGTAGACGATGGGATGGTCGATGTCGCCGGCGCGCAGGAAATAGGCGTGCAGCGAATGCACGCGACGCCCGTTGTCCACCGTCGCCTGCGCCGCCGACAGCGCCTGGCCCAGCACCTGCCCGCCGAACACGTACTTGGTGCCGATGTCGCGGCTCTGGCCGCGGAACAGGTTGTCCTCCAGCCGTTCCAGCGACAGCAGTTCGATCAGTTCGGACACGACGGGGGCGGGCGGCTTGGCGGACAAGAGGCGGGGCCTGGGCGAGGGGTGTCCACGATTATACCGGGCCGCCTGCGCCGGCCTGTGTGCCTGCGCCGCTCAGCGCTTGCCCAGCCGTGCCACCAGCGCGTGCAGCGCGGCCTGGGTGTCCGGCGCCTGCCAGCCATCGACGAAGCGCTCGAGCTGGATGTGCTCGTCGGCCAGCGCCGCGCGCAGGTCGGCGCGGGCGATCGCACGGGTCTGCAGCATCGGCTGCCGCGGCCGTTGCAGCAGATCCTGCAGCCACGCCACCGCGCGCGCGACCACCAGTTCCGCGTCGGCCAGTTCGTCGACAAGGCCGATCTCCAGCGCGCGTTCGGCGCTGACCAGTTCGCCGCCGACCAGCAGCCGCTCGGCGCGGTGCGCGCCGACCACGCGCCGCAGCAGGCGCTGGATGCCTTCCGGCGCGACCAGGCCGACCTGGGTCTCGTTGAGGCCGATGCTGACCGGATGCGCCGGCTCCGGGCTGCGCGCCATCACCCGGTAGTCGCAGCACAGCGCCAGCACGCAGCCGCCGGCCGGCGCATGGCCGGTCAGCGCCGCCACCACGGGGATGGCGCTGTCGGCCAGCGCGCGCGCCGCGCCGAAGAACTGCTGCCAGCTGTCGAGCAGCTTGGCGCGGTCGCTGCCGTGGCCGAGCAGGTGCGGCACGTCCATGCCTGCGGAAAAGATGCGTTCGCTGCCGGACAGCACCAGCGCGTGCACCGCGTCGGCCTGCGCCTGCGCGATCGCCGCGGCCAGTTCGGCGCACAGGGCGGTGTCCAGCGCGTTGACCGGCGCGCGCGCCAGGCGCAGCTGGCGGATGGGGCCGTGGTCGAGAACCTGGATCAGCGAGGTCATGCGGAACGTCCGGAGGCGCGGTGCGGGATGGCTATCATAGAGCCACGAAGCTCAAACCATCCGCATGCGTACGGCGGCTGGTCAGCGGGCTGGCGTGTCTGGCCGTGTTGGCGCCCGGGCCGCATTGCCTGCAGTCTGTGGGTTCTGCGCGTCGCGACTGAAGTCGCTCCTACAAGGGCCGGGATTCGGGATTGGGGATTTGGGATTCGCAAAAGCGATCTTGCGTGGGTCTGCCAATCCCGAATTCCGGTTTTCCACAGCCGAACGGCTGGTCATCCCCAATCCCGGCTTTTCAATCAGCTACACGCAGCGCGGATTTCGTCCGGCAGCGGCGCGCTCTTGCCGGTCTGCGTGTCGATCCACACCACCACGACGTTGCCGTCCGAGTGCAGCACGCTGTCGTCCTTCTGGTCGACGATGCGGTGGCCGACGGTGATGCTGCTGCTGCCCATGCGTTCGACGAACAGCTCGACCACGATGTCGTTCGGCCACACGATCGGGCGCCGGTAGTTGACGTTGGTCGCGGCCACCACCGGGGCGATGCGGTTGCGCATCGAGAAGCCCTCCACGTTCAGCAGCCAGCGCACGCGCGCCTCCTCCAGGTAGGAGATGTACTTGGCGTTGTTGACGTGGCCCATGCTGTCCATGTCGCGCCAGCGCACGCTGATCGGCACGCGCGCCAGCGGCTTGTGCGAGGGGGAAGCGGAATCGGCGGGGGTTGCGCTCATCGTGCGGCCTTCTTGGTCGTGGTCTTCTTGGCCGCCTTCTTGGCGGCGGCCTTCTCGGCTTTGCTCTTGCGCGGCGGCAGCGCGTCGGGCTTGTTGGCCATCGCCGCCGGCTTGGTCGGCTTGGCCACGGTGCCGACGGGCAGCAGCTTGGCCAGGAACTGGCCGGTATAGGAATCCGGATGCGCGGCGATCTCCTCCGGCGTGCCGGTGGCCAGGATGGTTCCGCCGCGATGGCCGCCTTCCGGACCCAGGTCCACCACCCAGTCCGCGGTCTTGATCACGTCCAGGTTGTGCTCGATCACGACCACGGTGTTGCCCTCGTCGCGCAGCTTGTGCAGCACGCCCAGCAGCGCTTCGATGTCGTGGAAGTGCAGGCCGGTGGTCGGCTCGTCGAGGATGTACAGGGTGCGGCCGGTATCGCGGCGCGACAGTTCCTTGGACAGCTTCACCCGCTGCGCCTCGCCGCCGGACAGCGTGGTCGCGCTCTGCCCGAGCTTGATGTAGCTCAGGCCCACGTCGACCAGCGTCTCCAGCTTGCGCGCGATGGTCGGCACCGGCTCGAACAGGCGCAGCGCATCCTCGACGGTCATCTGCAGCACGTCGTTGATGTTGAAGCCCTTGTACAGGATCTCCAGCGTCTCGCGGTTGTAGCGCTTGCCGTGGCACACGTCGCAGGGCACGTACACGTCGGGCAGGAAATGCATCTCGACCTTGATCAGGCCGTCGCCCTGGCACGCCTCGCAGCGGCCGCCGCGCACGTTGAAGCTGAAACGGCCCGGCGAATAGCCGCGCGCGCGCGATTCGGGCACCTGCGCGAACAGCTCGCGCAGCGGCGTGAACAGGCCGGTGTAGGTGGCCGGATTGGAGCGCGGGGTGCGCCCGATCGGCGACTGGTCGATGTCCACCACCTTGTCGAACAGGTCCAGGTGCTCGATCTCGCGGTACGGCGCCACCGCATGCGAGGCGCCGTTGATCTCGTTGGCGGCCAGGGTGAACAGCGTGTCGTTGATCAGCGTCGACTTGCCCGAGCCGGACACGCCGGTGACGCAGGTCAGCAGCCCGGCCGGGATGTCCAGGTCCACGTTCTTGAGGTTGTTGCCGGTGGCCCCGCGCAGGTGCAGGGTCATCTTCGGATTGGCCTTGTGCCGCTTGGTCGGAATCTCGATGCGGCGCTTGCCCGACAGGTACTGGCCGGTCAGCGAGCGCGGCGCCTTCAGCAGGTCCTCGATCGTGCCCTGGCCGACGATCTCGCCGCCGTGCACGCCGGCGCCGGGGCCGATGTCCAGCACGTAGTCGGCCAGGCGGATCGCGTCCTCGTCGTGCTCGACCACGATCACCGTGTTGCCCAGGTCGCGCAGCCGGGTGAGCGTGCCGAGCAGGCGCTCGTTGTCGCGCTGGTGCAGGCCGATCGACGGTTCGTCGAGCACGTACATCACGCCGACCAGGCCGGCGCCGATCTGGCTGGCCAGGCGGATGCGCTGCGCCTCGCCGCCGGACAGGGTGTCGGCCTTGCGTTCCAGGGTCAGGTAATCCAGGCCGACGTCGACCAGGAAGCCGAGCCGCTCGGCGATCTCCTTGACGATCTTGGTGGCGATCTCGCCGCGCCAGCCGGGCAGGTCGAGCTGGCGGAAGAAGCGCAGCGCATCGTCGATCGGCAGCACCACCAGGTCCGGCAGCGGGCGATCGGCGACGAATACGTTGCGCGCGGCCTTGTTCAGGCGCGCGCCCTTGCACTCCGGGCACGGCCGCTGGCTGATGTACTTGGCCAGTTCCTCGCGCACCGCCGGCGATTCGGTCTCGCGGTAGCGGCGCTCCAGGTTGGGGATGATGCCTTCGAAGCGGTGCTTGCGCTGGGTGCGGCCGCCGGCGTCGGTGAAGTAGGTGAAGGTGATGGTCTCGTCGCCGCTGCCGTACAGCACCGCCTGGCGCACGCTCGCCGGCAGCGACTGCCACGGCGCGTCCACGTCGAACTTGTAGTGCTTGGCCAGCGAGGCGATCAGCTGGAAGTAGTAGGCGTTGCGCCGGTCCCAGCCGCGCACCGCGCCGGCCGACAGCGACAGCTCCGGATGCACCACCACGCGCTCGGGATCGAAGAACTCGGCCACGCCCAGGCCGTCGCAGCTCGGGCAGGCGCCCATCGGCGCGTTGAACGAGAACAGCCGCGGCTCCAGCTCCGGCAGCGAGTAGTCGCAGACCGGGCAGCTGTACTTGGACGAGAACAGGTGCGGCGCGGCCGCGGTGTCGTCCAGCGACTGCACCGAGACCATGCCGTCGGCCAGCTTCAGCGCGGTCTCGAAGCTCTCGGCCAGGCGCTGCTTGATGTCCTCGCGCGGGCGGAAGCGGTCGATCACCGCCTCGATGGTGTGCTTCTGGCGCAGCGCCAGCGCCGGCACCGCGTCGATCTCGTACAGCTCGCCGTCCACGCGCACGCGCACGAAGCCTTGCGCGCGCAGTTGCTCGAACACCTGCGCGTGCTCGCCCTTGCGCTCGCGGATCACCGGCGCCAGCAGCATGTAGCGCTGCTCCGGGTCCAGGGTCAGGATGTGGTCGACCATCTGGCTGACCGTCTGCGCTTCCAGCGGATAGCCGTGTTCCGGGCAGCGCGGCTGGCCGACGCGCGCGTACAGCAGGCGCAGGTAGTCGTAGATCTCGGTGATGGTGCCGACCGTGGAGCGCGGGTTGTGCGAGGTCGACTTCTGCTCGATCGCGATCGCCGGCGACAGGCCCTCGATGTGGTCGATGTCGGGCTTTTCCATCACGCTGAGGAACTGCCGCGCGTACGCCGACAGCGACTCCACGTAGCGGCGCTGGCCTTCGGCGTAGATGGTGTCGAACGCCAGCGACGACTTGCCCGAGCCGGACAGGCCGGTGATCACGATCAGCTTGTCGCGCGGCAGGTCGAGGTCGAGGTTCTTGAGGTTGTGCGTCCGCGCGCCGCGGATGCGGATGAAATCCATCGCCATGAGGAGTCCGTGTTGTGCCGGCCGGGCGACAGCCCAGGGCCAGCGTGGGGGCGGAGAGGGGACGGCAATCGATCAGCGTACCCAGCTTGTCAGGTGGGGGCAATTGCCGGATTTGCCAGGATCCGGGCGGGCGCGCGGCTGGCCGGTTCAGCCAATCGCGACGGCGCGCCGGGGCCGCAGCCGCGCCGGGCTGGGGACTTGACCCTAACCCGCTGAAGCCATTACAATTCCGCTCCTGTCTGCCCGAAGAGGCACGGCAGGGGCGACCACAATAACTACAGAGGAAGTCTGGTCATGTACGCAGTACTGGTAACCGGCGGTAAGCAATACCGCGTCGCGCAGGGCGAAACGCTCCGCGTGGAAAAGCTCGAAGTCGAAGCCGGCAACGAGATCAAGTTCGACAACATCCTGATGCTGGGCGACAGCGACGGCATCAAGCTCGGTGACGCGCTGAAGGGCGCCACCGTCACCGCGAAGGTCGTGGCCCATGGCCGCGCCGACAAGGTGCGCATCATCAAGTTCCGTCGCCGCAAGCACCACATGAAGCGTCAGGGACATCGTCAGCATTACACCGAAATCGAGATCACCGGCATTGCCGGTGGCGACAAGAAGTAAGGAGCAGCAGTCATGGCACACAAAAAAGGCGTAGGTTCCTCGCGCAACGGCCGCGACTCCAACCCGAAATACCTGGGCGTGAAGATGTTCGGCGGCCAGGCGATCGAGGCCGGCAACATCATCGTGCGTCAGCGCGGCACCCAGTTCCACCCGGGTTCGGGCGTCGGCCTGGGCCGCGACCACACCTTGTTCGCGCTGGTCGACGGCAAGGTCGAGTTCTCGGTGAAGGGCGCCAAGAAGCGTCGCACCGTGAGCGTGGTTGCCGAAGCGGCCGCCGTCGAGGCGTAAGCGTTTCGCCTCCAGGGCCTGCGCCGATGGCGCGGGCTTGCTGACGAGAGCCCCGCTTCGGCGGGGTTTTTCGTTGGAGGGCCGGGATGGCGGGATTGGGGATTGGGGATTCGCAACGGCGGATCGCTTCAAGTCCTTGCCGTCACCTCGGTCTATCGGGGCCGCTAAACTGCGGTGGCCGGTGTTTTTCCAATCCCGAATCCCGAATCGCGAATCTCAAATCATGAAGTTGGTAGACGAAGCAGAAATCCAGGTCGGTGCCGGCAATGGCGGCAACGGCTGCATCGGCTTCCGCCGCGAGAAGTTCATCCCGCTCGGTGGACCGGACGGCGGCGATGGCGGCAACGGCGGCAGCGTGTGGCTGGTCGCCGACGAGAACCTCAACACCCTGGTCGACTTCCGCCACCAGCGTTCGTTCCGCGCGCAGCGCGGCGAGAACGGCATGGGCCGGCAGATGTACGGCAAGGCCGGCGAAGACCTGGTCATCACCGTTCCGGTCGGCACCGTGGTCATCAACGTCGACACCGACGAGACCATCGGCGACCTGGTCGCGCATGGCGACAGGCTGCTGGTCGCGCAGGGCGGCAAGGGCGGCCTGGGCAACATGCATTTCAAGAGCTCGGTGACGCGCGCGCCGCGCAAGGCGACCCCGGGCGAAGAGGGCGAGGAGCGCACGCTGAAGCTGGAGCTGAAGCTGCTCGCCGACGTCGGCCTGCTGGGTTTCCCCAACGCCGGCAAGAGCACCTTCATCCGTGCGGTGTCCGCGGCCACGCCGAAGGTCGCCGACTATCCGTTCACCACGCTGTATCCGAACCTGGGCGTGGTCAGCGTCGAGGCCTACCGCAGCTTCGTGATCGCCGACATCCCGGGCCTGATCGAGGGCGCGGCCGACGGCGCCGGCCTGGGTGCGCAGTTCCTGCGCCACCTGCAGCGCACGCGTCTGCTGCTGCACCTGGTGGATCTGGCGCCGATGGAAGGCGGCGTGGACGGCGTGGCGCCGATCGAGCAGGTGCGCGCGATCGAGCGCGAGCTGGAGAAGCACGATCCCGAGCTGCTGGCCAAGCCGCGCTGGCTGGTGCTGAACAAGGCCGACCTGATGTTCGAGGACGAGGCGCGCACGCTGGCCGAGCAGGTCGTCGCCGAGCTGGGCTGGTCCCAGCCGTGGTACCTGGTGTCGGCGCTTGGCCGCGACGGCACCTGGCCGATCATGAAGGACGTGATGGCGTTCTTCGATCGCCAGCGCGAGGATGCGCTGGAAGCGGCCGCCAATGCGCCCGATGCCGATGCGCTCTGAGCGCAGCGGCCGGTCCGGCGCACAGCGGCCGGCGGCGGATCGCACGCACACGAAAAACCCGGCCGAGGCCGGGCTTTTTCGTAGCGCCGGAAGCGTTGGCGCCTCCGGCAACAACCGCAGCCGGTTAGGCGGCGGTCTTGATCGCCTTGATGCGGGCGGTCAGGCGGCTCTTGTGGCGCGCAGCCTTGTTCTTGTGGATCAGACCGCGCGAGCTGAAACGGTCGAGGATCGGCTGGGCAACGGCGAAAGCGGCTTCGGCGCCGGCGGCGTCGTTGGCGTCCAGGGCCTTGATGACCTTCTTGACGGCGGTGCGCAGCATCGAACGCTGAGCCGTGTTGCGCGCGTTGCGCACGACGGTCTGCTTGGCGCGCTTCTTGGCGGACTTGATATTGGCCACGGTGGTGGTTTCCTGGAAAGCTGTGTGGTGGATAAAAACAAGCGGGAGAGTATGAAGGTTCTAAACAACTGCGTCAAGCCAATTGTCAAGAGGGTCGCTGCATGAGCACGCCGCGCATGCTCCGCGGGCTACTCTCGTTCAGCAGCATGACCATGGTCTCGCGCGTGCTGGGGCTGGTACGCGATCAGGCTATCACCATTTCGTTCGGCGCCAACGCGACCACCGACGCTTTCTGGGTCGCGTTCCGCATTCCCAACTTCCTGCGCCGGCTGTTCGCCGAAGGCTCGTTCGCCACCGCGTTCGTGCCGGTGTTCACCGAGGTCAAGGAAACCCGGCCGCATGCCGACCTGCGCGCGTTGATGTCGCGGGTGTCCGGCACCCTGGGCGGAATCCTGCTGCTGGTCACCGCGCTGGGGCTGATCTTCACACCGCAGGTGGCGCTGCTGTTCAATCCCGGCGCCAGCGACGACCCGGCCAAGTTCGGGCTGATCGTGGATCTGCTGCGGCTGACCTTCCCGTTCCTGCTGTTCGTGTCGCTGACCGCGTTGGCCGGCGGTGCGCTGAACAGTTTCAACCGCTTCGGCCTGCCGGCGCTGACCCCGGTGATCCTCAACCTGTGCATGATCGCCGGCGCGCTGTGGCTGGCGCCGAAGCTGGAGGTGCCGATCCTGGCGATGGGCTGGGCGGTGCTGGTCGCCGGCCTGCTGCAGCTGCTGTTCCAGCTGCCGGCGCTGCGCGGCATCGACCTGCTGACCCTGCCGCGCTGGGGTTGGCGCCACCCGGACGTGCGCCGGGTGCTGACGCTGATGGTGCCGACCCTGTTCGGCTCCTCGATCGCGCAGATCAACCTGCTGCTGGACACGGTGATCGCCTCGTTCCTGTTCGCCGGCTCGCAAAGTTGGCTGTCGCAGGCCGATCGCTTCCTGGAGCTGCCGCTGGGCGTGTTCGGCGTGGCGCTGGGCACGGTGATCCTGCCGGCGCTGTCGCGGCACCACGTCAAGACCGACCATGCCGGATTCTCCAATGCGCTGGACTGGGGCCTGCGCACCACGCTGCTGATCGCGGTGCCGGCGATGCTGGGGCTGATGCTGCTGAGCCAGCCGCTGGTGGCCACGCTGTTCCAGTACGGCAAGTTCACCGCGTTCGACACGCGCATGGCGGCGATGTCGGTGTTCGGGCTGAGCTTCGGCCTGCCCGCGTTCGCGCTGCTGAAGGTGCTGTTGCCGGCGTTCTACTCGCGCCAGGACACGCGCACCCCGGTGCGTGCCGGCGTGGTCGCGCTGGTCGCCAACATGGTGCTGAACCTGCTGTTCCTGGCGATCCTGTACCAGCTGTGGGTGCCCGCCGAGCTGCGCGCGCAGGGCGTGCGCGCGGCATTGGAGGCGGTGCCGGGCTTGCACCTGGCGCTTGGTCTGGCCAGCGCGGTGGCCAGCTACATCAACCTGTCGCTGCTGTGGCGCTGGCTGCGCCGCGCCGAGGTGTACCGGCCGCGGCCGGGCTGGGCCGGCTACCTGCTGCGGCTGGGCCTGGCCTGCGCGGCGATGGCCGCGGTGCTGGCGCTGGGCCTGCACTGGCTGCCGGGCTTCACCACGATGGACAAGTGGCACCGCATCGGCAGCCTGCTGGCGCTGGTCGGCGGCGGCGGGGCGGTGTATCTGCTGGCGCTGCTGGCACTGGGGTTCCGGCCGCGGGATTTGAGGGAGCATTAGAGCCGGGACCGGGGACCGGGGACCGGGGACCCGGTGTGGTTCGCGCTGAAGTTGCGGGATCGTGGGCGCTGAGGGTGTATCCGGTTACTGGCCTGCTCGTAGTGTTGCAGCGATAGGCTTCTCCCGGTCCCCGGTCCCCGGTCCCGGCTATACTCACGAGTTACCCATCATCGGCCGGCGCACTCCAGCGCCGGCGCTTCGGACCGAGGAATGAGCAGGCTGTTTAGAGACGTCGAGGGCGGGACTTTGTTCCCGCAGGGAAGCGTGGTCTGCATCGGCGCCTTCGATGGCCTGCATCTGGGCCACCGTGCGCTGGTGCGCCATGCGCTGGCGCGTGCCCGCGCGCTGGGCGTGCCGGCGGTGGCGTTGAGCTTCGAGCCGCTGCCGCGCGAGTTCTTCGCGCCGGCCGCGCCGCCGCCGCGGCTGACCCTGGCGCGGGCCAAGATCGAAGGCCTGCACGCGCTCGGCGTGGACAGCGTGGGCCTGCTGCGTTTCGACCTGCGGCTGTCGTCGATGAGCGCGCAGGACTTCGTGCAGCGCACCCTGGTCGAGCGGCTGCAGGCGCGCGAGGTGTGGATCGGGCCGGCGTTCCGCTTCGGCCACAAGCGCGGCGGCGACATCGCGCTGCTGCGCGAGATGGGCGCGCAGCTCGGCTTCGCCGCCGGCGAGATCGAGCCGGTGCACCTGCGCGAAGAACGCATTTCCAGCACCCGTATCCGCGAACTGCTGGTGGCCGGCGAATTCGCCCACGCCGCCGAACTGCTCGGCCGTCCGTACGCGATCGACGGCCGCGTGGTGCGCGGCAAGCAGCTCGGGCGTACTCTCGGCTATCCCACCGCCAACCTGCGCTTCAACCGCACCCCGGCGCTGTCGGGCATCTATGCCACCTGGGTGCACGGCGTGACCGAGCAGCCGTGGCCGTCGGTGTCCAGCTTCGGCACGCGGCCGACGGTGCAGGGCGTGGAGCCGTTGCTGGAAGCGCACCTGTTCGATTTCCAGGGCGACCTGTACGGGCGCCACATCGCCGTGGAATTCGTCGCCAAGCTGCGCGACGAAGAAAAGTTTTCCGATCTGGCGGCGCTGACCGAACAGATGCACCGCGACGCCGCACTGGCCCGCCGCCTGCTCGCGTCCGCGCAGGACTCCGCACCGCCGCGCGCGGACGCCGATGGCGCCAGTCGCGCGCACCAGCCCGCGCCTTCCCGCGCGGACTCCCCCATGAAGACCACCGACCGGTAAATCCCCGTGACCCAGGACTACAAAGCCACCCTCCACCTGCCGGCGACGGACTTCCCGATGCGCGGCGATCTGCCCAAGCGCGAGCCGGACACGCTGGCCCGCTGGGAGAGCGAGGGGCTGTACGCGCAGCTGCGCGACAACGCCCAGGGCCGGCCGCTGTTCGTGCTGCACGACGGCCCGCCGTACGCCAACGGTGCGATCCACCTCGGCCATGCGGTCAACAAGATCCTCAAGGACATCATCGTCAAGTCCAAGTACCTGGCCGGCTTCGATGCGCCGTACATCCCGGGCTGGGACTGCCATGGCCTGCCGATCGAGATCGCGATCGAGAAGAAGTTCGGCAAGGTCGGGGTCAAGCTGGATGCGGCGCAGTTCCGGCAGAAGTGCCGCGAGTACGCCAACGAGCAGATCGACATCCAGCGCCGCGATTTCAAGCGCCTGGGCGTGATCGGCGACTGGGACAACCCGTATCGCACGCTCGACTTCCATTTCGAGGCCAACGAGATCCGCGCGCTGGCGCGGATCGTCGACAACGGCCACCTGACCCGCGGCGTGAAGCCGGTGCACTGGTGCTTCGATTGCGGCTCGGCGCTGGCCGAGGCGGAGATCGAGTACGCCGACAAGCAGTCGCCGACCGTGGACGTGGCCTACACCGCGCGCGACGGCGCGGCGCTGGCTGCCGCGTTCGGGGTGGAGCTGCCGGAGGATGTCGAGGTCGCGGTGCCGATCTGGACCACCACGCCGTGGACGCTGCCGGCGTCGCTGGCGGTGTCGCTGGGGCCGGACCTGAGCTACGCCCTGGTCGAAGGCCCGGCGCACGATGGCCGCCGACGCTGGCTGGTGCTGGCCGATGCGCTGGCCGAGCGCGCGCTGCAGCGCTACGGCGTGACCGAGGTGGTGGTGCACGGCCGCGTCGCCGGTGCGGCGCTGGAGAATCAGCTGCTGGCGCATCCGTTCTATGACGAGCGCGACATCCCGCTGATCCTGGGCAGCCACGTCTCCGACGAGGACGGCACCGGCGCGGTGCACACCGCGCCCGGGCACGGCCAGGAAGACTACGTGGCGGCCAAGCAGTACGGCCTGATCGATCGCTACACCGCCGCGCAGATCAACCCGATCGACGGCCGCGGCGTGTACCTGCCGTCGACCCCGCCGGCCGATGGCGTGGCGCTGGCCGGGCTGCACATCTGGAAGGCCAACGACACCATCGCCGAGGTGCTGGCCGCGCGCGGCGCGCTGCTGGCGCACGCGACGATGACCCACAGCTACCCGCACTGCTGGCGGCACAAGACCCCGATCGCGTTCCGCGCCACCCCGCAGTGGTTCATCTCGATGGAGCAGGCCAACCTGCGCGCCGACGCGCTGAAGGCGATCGAGGGCGTGCACTGGTATCCGTCCTGGGGCCAGGCGCGCATCGCCGGCATGGTCGCCGGGCGCCCGGACTGGACCATCTCCCGGCAGCGCACCTGGGGCGTGCCGATCGCGCTGTTCGTGCACCGCGAGACCGGCGAGCCGCATCCGCGCAGCACCGAGCTGATGCGCCAGGTCGCCGACCTGGTCGAGGAGGGCGGGGTGGACGTGTGGTACACGCTCGACGCCGCCGAACTGCTCGGCGAGGAGGCCGCCGACTACGACAAGATCACCGACATCCTCGACGTCTGGTTCGACTCGGGCATCACCCACGAGGCGGTGCTGGCCGAGCGCGGCATTCCCAAGCCGGCCGACCTGTACCTGGAAGGTTCGGACCAGCACCGCGGCTGGTTCCAGTCCTCGCTGCTGACCGGCGTGGCGCTGGACCACGCCGCGCCGTACCGGCAGTGCCTGACCCACGGCTTCACCGTGGACGAGCACGGCCGCAAGATGTCCAAGTCGCTGGGCAACGGCATCGAGCCGCAGGACATCATGAAGACGCTGGGCGCGGACATCCTGCGCCTGTGGATCGCCGCGGCCGACTACAGCAACGAGATGTCGCTGTCGCAGGAGATCCTCAAGCGCAACGCCGACGCCTACCGGCGCCTGCGCAACACCGCGCGCTTCCTGCTCGGCAACCTGCACGGCTTCGCGCCGGGCACGCACCTGCTGCCGCTGGCGGAGATGGTGGCGCTGGACCGCTGGATCGTGCATCGCGCCTACGAGCTGCAGGAGCAGATCAAGGCCGCCTACGAGCGCTACGACTTCGCCGCAATCGTGCAGGCGCTGCTGAACTTCTGCAGCGTGGACCTGGGCTCGCTGTACCTGGACGTGACCAAGGACCGGCTGTACACGATGGCCGAGGACTCGCGCGGCCGGCGTTCGGCGCAGAGCGCGATGTTCCATGTCGCCGAGGCGTTCGTGCGCTGGATCGCGCCGATCCTGAGCTTCACCGCCGACGAACTGTGGGGCTACCTGCCCGGCGCGCACGTCGGCAACGTGCTGTTCGCGACCTGGTACGAAGGCCTGGCGCCGCTGCCGGAGGACGCGGCGCTGAGCGCGGCCGATTTCGACCAGTTGCTGGCGCTGCGCGAGCAGGTGGCCAAGGTGCTGGAGCCGATGCGTGGCAACGGCGTGATCGGCGCCGCGCTGGAGGCGGAGATCACCGTCGCCGCCGATGCCGCGACCGCCGCCAGGCTGCAGCCGCTGCAGGAGGAACTGCGCTTCCTGTTCATCAGCGGCGACGTGGTGGTGCGCGAGGCCAGCACCGACGAGATCTTCGTCAGCGCGCAGGCCACCACCAAGCAGAAGTGCGTGCGCTGCTGGCACCACCGCGCCGACATCGGCGTGGACCCGGCACACCCGGAACTGTGCGGCCGCTGCGTCAGCAACATCGCCGGGCCGGGCGAGGAGCGCAGCTGGTTCTGATCCGCCCCTGCGCGGCGGCGCATCCGGCGTCGCCGTCGCGCCACGCACCCAGCTGTCCCGACAAACCCCTCTTCGCCCAAGGCGGACCCCACGCATGACCGTACGACCCAAACCCTCCGCCCTGATCTGGCTGCTGCTGTCCGCGCTGGTGATCGGCCTGGACCAGTGGAGCAAGGCCTGGGTGCTGTCCAGCCTGCCCGAGTTCACCGCGGTGCCGGTGATCCCCGGCTTCTGGAACTGGTACCGCACCTACAACACCGGCGCCGCGTTCAGTTTCCTGAGCCAGGCCGGCGGCTGGCAGCTGTGGTTCTTCACCGCGCTGGCGGTGGGCATCAGCGGCCTGCTGGCCTGGTGGCTGGCGCGCACCCCGCGCCGCGACTGGCGCAGCGCGATGCCGTACGCCCTGGTCATCGGCGGCGCGATCGGCAATGTGATCGACCGGCTGATGCACGGCCACGTGGTCGATTTCATCCAGTGGTACGTGGGCGAGCACTACTGGCCCTCGTTCAACATCGCCGACTCGGCGATTGTCGCCGGCGCCGTGGGCATCGCCCTGTTCGGCGTGTTCGACGGCAAGTCGAAGCGAAAAGCGGGATAATTGGAACCATGGACGTCCTGCTCGCCAATCCCCGTGGTTTCTGCGCCGGTGTCGACCGCGCGATCGAGATCGTCAAGCGCGCGATCGAGACCCTCGGCGCGCCGATCTACGTGCGCCACGAGGTGGTGCACAACCGCTTCGTGGTCGACGACCTGAAGCAGCGCGGCGCGATCTTCGTCGAGGAACTGGACGAGGTGCCCGACGGCAACACGGTCATCTTCAGCGCCCACGGCGTGTCGCAGGCGGTGCGGCAGGAGGCCGAGCGGCGCGGGCTGAAGGTGTTCGACGCGACCTGCCCGCTGGTCACCAAGGTCCATTTCGAAGTGGCCCGGCACTGCCGCGCCGGCCGCGACGTGGTGCTGATCGGCCACGCCGGCCACCCGGAAGTGGAGGGCACGATGGGCCAGTGGAACCGCGAGCGCGGCGTCGGGCGCATCTATCTGGTCGAGGACATCGAGCAGGTCGCCACCCTGGACATCCAGCAGCCGGAAAACCTGGCCTACACCACCCAGACCACGCTGTCGGTGGACGACACCCGCGGCATCATCGACGCGCTGCGCGCGCGCTACCCGGCGATGCAGGGGCCGAAGAACGACGACATCTGCTACGCCACCCAGAACCGCCAGGACGCGGTGCGCGACCTGGCCAGGCAGTGCGACCTGGTGCTGGTGGTCGGCTCGCCGAACAGCTCCAATTCCAACCGGCTCAGCGAGCTGGCGCGGCGCGACGGGGTGGAGTCCTACCTGATCGACGGCGCCGAGGAGATCGACCCGGCCTGGGTCATCGGCAAGCGCCGCATCGGCCTGACCGCCGGCGCCTCCGCCCCGCAGGTGCTGGTGGACGGCGTCATCGCGCGGCTGCGCGAACTGGGCGCCGACGGCGTCGGCGAACTGGCCGGCGAACCGGAGTCGATGGTGTTCGCCCTGCCCAAGGAACTGCGCCTGCGCCTGGTCAATTGACCGGACGCCCGCGGCCCCCTAGAATTTGCGGTTCAGCCGGAATAGCTCAGTTGGTAGAGCGGCGCATTCGTAATGCGTAGGTCGTAGGTTCGATTCCTATTTCCGGCACCAGATGCAGCAGCAAAAAGGCCGCCCCGAAAGGGCGGCCTTTTTTTGCTTATGCACTTGGCGTTCCCCGCAACTATCGCCGTAGCTACCAGGGTGCGTTAACTTGTGAGTCGATGTGGGTGCATCGGAGGATGCAGAATGATAGTTACCCATGTGCTCGGCAATTGTCCTGAGTGCGGATACGAACGCTTCGGGAACGTCATGGTCCTCCCGAACTTCATTCTTCGCGGATGTGGCCGGTGTGACTACTCAGTCCGCATTCCGCTCCCGCTGACGCGGAAGCGGGTCGTGTATCTGGACCAGCCCTTTTTCAGCGGAGCCTTTCGCGGCGGTGACCCGCGCTTTGTCGAGTTGGCCGCGAAGATCCAAAGGCTTTCCGCCTCCCAGATTCTTACTTCACCAAGATCGTTCGCGCACGAAGCCGAAGCTGTTCAGTGGGCGCGAGGTGCGGAGCTAGTCGCGTTCATAAAGCACACGAGTAGAGGCCACCAGTTCAAGCAGGGCTATGACGTCGAACAAACTCAAATAATGAGGGGTTTTAAGGCATGGCTTGCAGGGGCTAGGCCGGACTATGCTCCCGAACAAAAGGAGGCGTTGACCGCGGAAGTCCACAACTGGGATAACTATATGTTCGTGGACATTCGTCGTCCACTTGGTGATGGAAACGAACTCCGAGAGAGAAAGGAGCAGTCAACCCAAGCTTTAGTGGCCTGTTTTGACGACTGGCGCCAATCACGATCCACATATGAACAAGACGTAGAAGCAGAACTGGCGGCTGTGGCCAAAATTTACCGGGACTCCTATGCGGATTACCTGGTTAGAGTTGGTGGTGGCGATATCGAAGCGATGTTCACTGCCCCGATTTTCTCTATGATCATAGATCGAATGCGTCACTATCTTCCAACGGATATGGATGTTATAGAGCAGCTTAGGAGGTGTGCGGAGTTCTTCGCTGCGCCAAATTTTGCTTCGTTGCCGTATCAATACATTCATTCGCGCGCTTGTGCGCTTCTCAAGCACAAGGTCAGAAACGGTGCTTACGCAAACAGAGAACGGGCCATTGAGGCGGTTGGCGGATTCTTTTATGACCTAGATCATATAGCTCACTATGCGCCGTACTGCGACGCGATAGCGATGGATAGGCCGATGGCGGAAATGATGGGTGATCCGAGGATTGATTTAGAGGCGAGGTTCGGGGTCAAAGTCTTTAGCTTGTCGAATCTTGAAGAATTCCACACATGGCTAGATGACATTGAAGATCGAATGAGCGAAGAACATAGAGAAGCACTTTGCGCCGCTTATCCTTAGTGGGAAACGTTTGGTGCGGTAAAGCTATGAACGCTCTGCCTGTGCTTCCACTGCGATATCGCTATGTCTCCCCGCCCGGTTTGTAGGCGATGGTCAGCGGCTTGCCGTCCCTCACGATGCGCAGGAGGGCCCCGACGCTGCTTGCGCAGCCGGTTCGAGGCCGAGGCTAGAAAACCCGCAATCCGCGCTCGCGTGAAGTCAATTCCGCCTGCGCAGACGGCTACAACTGCGTCAGGCGCCTGGCCCGGGCGGAGCCAGTCGGTCATTGCGCGTGCGCGGTGGCGGGCAGCGAACAGGCCGTCTTCGCGCCCCCTTGCTTGCGCTTCCACTGCCACGTCGCCACGGTCTCGCCGCGCGGCTTGTACGAGACCGTCAGCGGCTTGCCGTCGCGCAGCAGCTGCAGCGTGAGCACGCCGTCCTGCTCTCCCTGCAGCTGATCCTGGCCGACCGGGCGGGTGATCTCGTCGCCGTTTTTCACGCCGGCCTTGGCGGCGACCGAGCCGGGGATCAGGTCGCGGACGATGCGTGGGGATTCGGTCAGCGCCGCGGGGGCGAAGCCGAGTTCGTAGCGGCGCATCGGTTGCGAGATGCGTTCGAAGCAGGGGCCGAAGGCGTCGCTGGCGGGGAGGGGCGTGGCGCCGTCGAGCATGGCGTGCAGTTGCTTGATCGCGTCTTCGCCGAGGGTGTCGCGCAGCACCGCTTCCCAGTCGGCGATGCCGAGTTGTTTGTTGCGTTGCTGGCGTTGCAGCATCGCCAGCATCAGGTCGTCCAGGGATTTGCGGCCGTGGCTGGCCTTGCGCACGGCGTCGTCGACGGTGACGAAGTACAGGAAGCCGCGGTCGTAGGGCAGGGTGCGGATGCGGGTGTCCTGCCAGAACTTCGCCGGCACGTCGCTGTTCGGGGCGTTGCCGAGGAGGTTGGTGTAGTAGCGGGCGGCGGTGTAGTTGAGGTCCTTCAGGAACGCGTCGGCATCGATCATGCCGTAGCGGAACGGCAGGCGCGCCTGGTAGAACACGGCCATGCCTTCGTTGAACCAGGCGTCGGCCAGCGTTTCGCCGTCGTACTGCGCGCTCATGCGCGGCTGGAAGGTGTGGAACATCTCGTGGGCGAGGGTGAGCTCCAACTGTTCCGGGTCGTTGCCGCGGTCGTCGTCGTAGGTGACGACGAAGGAGTTGTACATGCCCATGCCGCCGCCGGGGTTGACCCGGTTGCGGCGCAGGAACACGCCGTAGGGCGTGGCCGGCACGGCGAAGAAGGCCTGGTAGTGCTGGCGCAGTCGCCGGGTCCAGGCCAGCAGTTTTTCCGCGTCGAACGGGGTACGGCCCTGCCAGGCGGAGAAGAAGCCGGTGGCGTCGGGCGCGGGCGGGTACAGGCCGATCTTGCCGGCCATGAAGTAGCTGCTGTCCAGCGCTTCCATGTCCACGTCATGGGCGTTGCGGTCCTGCAGGCTGCTCACGGCATGCGCGCTTGCGCCCAGTGCGGACAGGTCCCATCGCAGGGCGATGTCGTGGCGGCCGCTGGGCGGATGCAGCAGGAAGGTGGCGCCGGCGCCGGAGAAGGCGCCTTCCTCGCTGCGCAGTTCGATCGGCGGCGCGGCGCCGCGCGCGGCCAGCGCTTCGGTCATCGTCGCGCGATAGGAGAAACGCAGGGTGCCGGCGACGGCGCGGTCGGCATACCACTCGCGCTGCCGGGCCGGGCCTTCGCCCTGGTCGCGATAGCGCAGCTGCACGGCGCCGCGGTCGTCGCGCGCGGCCAGTTCGCCGACGCTGGCGGCGATGGTGGGCACGTTGCTGGTCACGTGCGGCATCGCCAGCAGGACGCTGCCGGCCGGCGTGGGCTGCAGCGGGATCGCTTCGTCCACCAGCAGCGCTTCGATCCGGCTATCGGCAGCGTTCGCCTGCGCGTGGATGGTGATCGCGTACGGCGCGTCGGTCGCGGCCAGGGCCGGAGAAGAGGCCGCGGCGAGGGCCAGGAACAGTGGGAGGTGGCGTGGCATCTTCATCGGCAAGGATCGCGGCAGGTGGGAATCAGGGCGAACAACGGGCGGCCAGCGCCGGATCGACGGCGAAGCGCCAGGCGTCCACGCGTGCGCTGCGCGGCAGGTACTCCAGCTGCAACGGCTTGCCGTCGCGTTCCAGTTTCAGCTGCATGCGGGTGTGCTCGTCGGCCATCGCCTGTTCCAGCGGTGTGTATTCGACGATGCGGTCGTTCTCCTGCACGCCGGCACGGGCGGCGGCGGAATCGGGTAGCAGGTTCTTGACCACGCCCATGCGCATGCGATCGAAGCCGAGTTCGAACGGCTGGTGCGGCGCGGGTACCACGCGGTAGCAGCCGAACACCGGGGCGGCCGGCACGATCAGTTTGCCGGCGACCATCGCGTCGAACTCGCTGCCGGCGCCGGCGCCGAGTTCGCGCAGCACCATCGCGCGCCATTCGGATACGCCGATGGTTTCGCCGGCGCGCTGGCGCTTCAGCACTTCCAGCACCAGGGCGTCCACCGAATGCGCCTGCCGGCCATGCTGGCGCAGCTGCGCATCCACGCTCACCAGGTACATGAAGCCGCGGCCGTACGGCACGCGCTGGGCGCGCGCGTCCTTCCAGAAGCGTTCGCCGGCGGCGGCGTTGTCGAGCGCGCGGAACGGGTTGTCGTAGTAGCCGTCGGCGCGGTGGTTGATCGCCTGCAGGAAGGCGTTCTTGTCATAGACGCCGGCGCGCAGCGACAGCAGCAGCGAGTAGAACTCGGCCGTGCCTTCGGTGTACCAGGCGGTGAGCGCGTGCTGTTCGCCGTCGAGCTTGGGCCAGGTGTGGGCCATCTCGTGCGCCAGCAGCGCCTGCGGGCCTTCGGCGATGGTCTGGCCCTGCGGTCCGTAGCCGAACATGAAGGAGTGCGCCAGGCCGGTGCCGCCGCCGGCCGGATACGGGTTGCGGCGGGCGAAGGCGCGATAGGCCGAGCCGTCGTCGCCGAAGAAACGCGCCATGTAGCGGTACAGCTGGCCGGTCTGCGTGGACAGCCGCTGCGCGTCGAACGGCGGGGTGTCCATCCAGTAGAAGTGGAAGACGTCGTCGTCGTTGTCCGGCACCCGCTGCATCGCGCCGACGGCGTAGTAGGAGAAGCGCAGCAGGTCGCTCGGCGCGGTGGTGCGCTGTTCGCCTTCGCCGACGCTCCACACGCCGCGCGCGCCGGCCGGCAGCGCGCTCAGGTCCCAGCGCAGGTGGATCTGGCGCGGCGCCTCGCCCGGCGGCAGCGCCATGAAATAGACGCCGGCGCCCATCAGGCCGCCATCCTGCGCGCGCAGGTCGAACAGCGGGCCGTTGCGGGTGTCGGCATCGACTGCGCGCGGCGGCGTGGCGTAGTCCACGTCGACGTCGCCGACGCTGGCGCGGGTGGCGAGGTAGTTGCGGTACTTGCCGGACGGGTCCGGCGCTTCGTCGACGGCGCGCAGCGGCAAGGCGCCGCGCGCGTCGCGCACGTTGATCTGTTCGGCGCTGTAGGCGGCGGTCGGGGTGGACACCAGTTCCACCGGCATGCGCAGCAACGGCGCGCCGGCAGCGACCTTGGGCGCGGGCAGGTGCAGGTGCACCTGCAGCGTGTCGATCCGGCCGGCGTGGGCCTTGGGCGTGAGCACCACGTCCAGCGGGACCGGAGCGGCAGCTGGTTCGGCGGCGAGCGCGGCGCAGGCCGGTATCAGCAACAGGGCAAGGTGCAGCCAGCGGGTAGGGCGTGCGCTCATGGTCGGGCCTGGGGCAGGTAGGCGATGCATTCGATTTCCACCTTCGCGCCCAGCGCCAGGGCGTTGGCGCCGAAGGCGCTGCGCGCGGGCAGGTGGCCGGGCTTGAAGCGGCGCACGTACAGGGCGTTGAACCCGGGCCATTGCGCCATGTCGGTCAGCATCACCGTGCACTTGGCGATGTCGTCCATGCCGGCACCGGCCAGGGCCAGCGCACTGGCGACATTGTCCAGCGCGTTGTTGGCCTGGGCGCTGAAATCTTCGGGCAACCCGCCCTTTGCGGCGCTGCCGATCTGGCCGGAAACGTAGAGCGTGTCGCCGGCGCGCACCGCCGCCGAGAACGGCGCGCCGGGCGCGGTGCCGTAGTGGCGCAGCGGCGCGGGTGCGGCCTGCGCGGTCCATGGCAGCAGGGCGCACAGCAGCAGCGGAAGTCGTTTCATGACAGGGCCTCGATCAGGCGTTCGACATCGTCGCTGTCGTTGTAGAACGACGGCGAGACGCGAAAATAGTTGCGGTACAGGGTGACCGCGACGCCGGCGGCCTTCAGCTTCGGCGCCAGGCGCTTGCCGACGTCGGGCTGGGCGAAGGACACCAGCGCGGAGCTGGAGTCGGACGGGGTCATCGGTTCGAAGCCCAGACGCGGGATCGCGTCATGCAGGCGCGCCAGCAGCGGTTGCCGCCATTGGGCGATGGTGTCCACGCCGATGCGTTCGATCAGTTCCAGCGACGTCGCCAGTGCGGCGGCCGCCGCGTTGTTGAGCGTGCCGACCTCGATCTTGCCGGCCAGGCCGTCGATCGCCTGCGTCTCCAGCGGCGGTTCGCCGGGCGGGTCGAACGGCAGGATGTGCGAGACCGTCTCGCCTTCCTGGCGGTAGCCCCACACGGTCTGCCGCAGCGCCTGCTGGCTGGCGCGGCGCGCGTACAGCACGCCCAGGCCGAAGTCGCCCATCAGCCACTTGTAGGTGGAGCTGGCGGCGAAATCCACGCCGCTGCCGTGCAGGTCGATCGGGGTGTTGCCGGCGGCCTGGATCAGGTCGGCGTAGACCAGCGCGCCGCGGCTGTGGGCCAACTCGCAGACCGCCTTGAGGTCGTGCTGGAAACCGTTGACGCTGGACACCAGGGTCAGCGCGACCAGCCGCGTGCCCGGGGTGATCGCCTTGTCCAGGTCCTCCAGGCGGATGCGGTTGTCGTGCGGGCGCACCACCTGCACGTCGAGGCCGCGCTTGGCCAGTTCCATATACATGAACAGCGAGCCATTGAAGTGGTAGGCATCGGTGACCACGCGCTGGCGGCTGTGCGGGATGCCGAGGCCGTTCAACACCAGGTTCTCGCCGAACATGGTGCTGGGAATCCACGCCAGTTCGTCGCGGTCGGCATGCAGCAGCCGGCTCAGTACGGCCATCGCGCGTTCGCGGTCGCCGCCCATGTCGACCTTGTCGGCGTTGCCGTTCATCAGCCGCGCGTCGAGGAAGCCGCGCTGCGCCTGCGCGGCGGCGCGGGCGATCGGATGCATGTAGGCGCCGTTGAGATAGCAGCCGGCGATCTCGAAGGCATTGCCGAGGCCTTGCAGGCCGCGTGCGGGCGTGGACGCGGCGGCCGTGGCAGCGTTGGTGGCGCCGGCGAGGCCGGACAGCGCGGCGGACAGCGGCAGTGCGCCGGCCGCCGCCAGCAGTTGCCGGCGGGTGGGATCGAAACGGGGCGAGCGAGTGTCCATGGGAGCGTTCCGGCAGGCGACGGTCGGTTCAGTGCAGTTCGGCTTCGGCTTCGATCTCGACCGGGATGCCGAATGGAAGCTCGGCCATGCCGACCGCGCTGCGCGCATGTTGGCCCAGTTCCGGCCCCCACAGCGCCAGCAGCAGGTCCGAGCAGCCGTTGATCACGTTCGGCAGGCGCTGGAAGCCGGGCGCGCAGCGGACCATGCCGAACACGCGCACCCAGCGCTTGACGCGATCCAGGCTGCCCAGGCTGCGTTCCAGGCTGGCCAGCATCGACAGCGCCGTCTGCCGCGCGGCGGCATAGCCCTGCGCCTCGTCCAGGTCGTCGCCGATGCGGCCGCCGCCGGCCATGCTGCCGTCCGGGTGTTGCGGGCCGTGGCCGGAGATCAGCACGCGGGTGCCGATCACGTGCACCGGGGCGAACGGCAGGATTACCCCGTCGGGCACGCGCAGCGGCGGCGGCAACACCAGGCCGAGCGCACGCAGGCGTGCGCTGACGGTGTCGGATGGGAGGGCGTGCGGGGTCTGCATGGGATGGGGGATCGGGTTCATTGAAGTGTCTTGGGGGCCGGCGCGAACGGGGTCACGCCCAGGGCGCGATAGATCTCGGCGGGCAGGTACAGCTGGCGGTCCTTGACCACCAGCGAGGGCTGGCGGATCGCGGCGATGTCGGTGGTGGGATCGCCGGGCAGCAGCACGAAGTCGGCCTGCTTGCCCGGGTGCACGCTGCCGAGGCGGTCAGTGCGGCCGAAATGCTGCTCGCTCTGCCAGGTGCCGGCGCTCAGCGCCTGCTGCGGGGTCAGCCCGGCGGCGACGTACAGCTCCAGTTCGCGGTGCACGGTGAAGCCGGTTGTGTCGTCGGTGCCGGGCAGCAGCACGGTGCCCTGCCGGTGCAGGCGGCCGATCAGTTGCAGGGTCTTGTCCAGCGCCTGGCGGTAGCGGGCGTCGGCCTGCGGGTTGAGGTCGGGCACGAAGGTGCGCTGGCGGTAGCGTTGGTAGGCGATCGGCATGTGCGACAGGTACGGCGCATCGGCCGGCAGCACGCTGCCGGCGCGGCTCAGCATCAGCCGCTCCAGGATCACCTCGGTGGTGTCCAGGGCGATGTCGCGCTGGCGCATCAGCTCCAGCGTGCGGCGCACCTGCGGCGCGTCCAGGTCGAGATCGGCCACACGCTGCATCGCGGTCAGCCGCAGCGGCGTGCGCGTGTCCTCTTCGGGGGCCAGCACCCAGCCGAGCATCAGCTGGTTGATGTGGGTGATCTCGTCGTAGCCGGCGGCGATCATCGCGTCGGCGTTGGTGAAGGCCGGGATGTGCCCGGTGACGCCCATGCCCAGCGCATGCGCGCGTTCGGCGATCGGCGCCACCCAGGCCGGATTCATCGAGTTGTACAGCTTGATCTGCCAGTAGCCGTGGTCCTTGTACCAGGCCACGTCCTTCAGCGCCTCGTCGAGCGTGTCGACGACGAAGCCGTTGCGCGCCGAAAACGCGCTGCGGCCTTCGAGGAAGCCGTTGCGGACGATGCGCGGGCCGGCGATCTCGCCGCGGTCGATGCGCGCGACGAGATCGAGCAGGAACGCGTTGTCGTTGCCCATGTCGCGGGTGTTGGTGACGCCCGCGGCCAGGTACCACAGCCCCGAAGACAGGGTGCTGTGCGAATGCATGTCGTGCAGGCCGGGAATCACCGTGCCGCCATTGCCGTCGTAGACGCGGTCGCCGGGCGCCGGCCGCCATTGTGCGCCCATCGAGACGATGTGCCCGTCGGCGACGTGCAGGTTCACCGCGTCGCTGCGCAGCCCGTTGACCGGATCGAACACATGCACGTTGCGCAGCCACAGCCCGCGCTCCAGCGGATGCGCGAGCTGGCGCTGCAAGGCCTGCGCATGCGCGAACTGCTGCGCCTTCACCGCGTCGGTGAGCTTCGCCACCTGCGCCTGGTAGCCCTCACGGATCGCCACGGCGTCGTCGTCGAGGTCGGCCAGCAGGGCGTCGTCGGCGTCGACGGCGAGGTAGTGCGGTTCCAGGTCCAGCCCGGACAGCCGCAGCAGCCGCGCCTGAAGCGGCGGCGCGCCGGCCTGGCCGTCCAGCGCCAGCGTGCCGACCAGTTCCAAGCGCATGCGGCCGCTGGGCAGCACGTCCAGGGCATGGTCGGGTGCGGCCAGCAAGGCCTTGGCGTAGGTCCACATCGCCCACGGGCTGCTGTCGTTGGTGATGTACAGCTTCGGTTGCGGCAGCTGCTTGCGTCCGCTGTCGGCCTGGCTGCTCCATTCGGCGACGCCGTCGCGCCACTGGTAGCGCTCGGCGACCTGGCCGCCCATCAGCGAGGTGCCGGCGACCGACCAGGCCAGCGGCAGCGCGTGCTCGCCGAGCACGATGGTCTCGTGGTGTTTGGGGCCGCGGCCGTTGTTGTCGACGTGGTAGTCGACCTCGTAGGTGTCGCCGTTGGCGGATGCTTTCAGATAACCGACGTTCTCGCCGTTGGCGATCAGCACCAGCGAGTGCGGCGGGGTCGCGGCGGGCGCGGCGTGGCCGGCGAACGCGCAGGCGGCCAGGGCGGTGGCCAGCAGCAGGGTGCGGGTCATTTCAGGAAGTCCTTCAGCAGGGTGTGCAGCTGCGGGCGCAGCGCCTCTTCGGCGAACACGGCATGGCCGCCGGGCAGGATGCGGAAATCGATGCGCGCCGGATCCACTCCGCTGTGGTGCAGCGCATACCAGGGCCCGAGCGCGGGCACGGCCAGGTCGTAGTAGCCGTTGAGCGCCAGCACCCGGAAGCGGGGATTGGCCTGCGCCAGCCTTGCCAGGTTCGGCGTGGGATTGAAGCGCATCGCGCTGCCGACCGGGCGCGGGCCGGCGCCGTCGTCGGCGGCGAAGCGCCAGGCCATGGCGATGTCGATGTCCAGACTCACGTAGTCCTGCGGCAACCCAGCGCCGAACAGGCCGTGCAGGTAGTCGGCCATCACCGCGGAGTTGATCCGGTTGCTGCGGCCGAGGCCCAGCGCCGGATCGTTGGCGGCCGAGGGCCGGCCGTTGTCGTCCGCGTGTGGTGCCGGCAGCGGCGCGACGATGCGGCTGTCGAGCCGGCCGATCTGCTGGCCGTCGGCGGCCAGCACGCCGAGCCGGAAGGTTTCGACATCCGGACGCAGGTCGGCCGCCAGCAGCGCTTGCGGTGGCAGGCCCAGCAGCGCGGCCAGGCGCGCGGCCATGCGATTGCGTGCATCGGCCGGCAGCGCGCTGCCCTGCAGCAGTGCCTGCGCGTAGTCGCCGAGCGCGAACGTACGCGCCTGCGCATAGACGCTTTCGACAGGTTGCCCAGCCAACTCGCCCTTGCCGTGGGCGGCGGCAGCGACGGCCAGCGCGGGCAGGTCGAACACCGCGCGCAGATCGTTGCCGGCGCTGTCGTCGCTGCTGGTGGCATCGAGCAGCGGCGACACCAGCAGCACCCCGGCCGGACGCAGGTCGGCGATATCTGCGGCGAGCAGCGCGAGACGGTAGCCGCCGTAGCTCTCGCCGGCGATGTACAGCGGCGCGCGTTCGCGACCGTGGATTTTGAGCCAGTGCCGGATCATCGCCGCCACGGCCTTGGCGTCGCCATGGTCGGACCAGTAACGCGCGCGTGCGGCGGCATCGGCCGGCGCCCGGCTGAAGCCGGTGCCGGGCGGGTCGAGGAACACCAGGTCGGCGGCATCGAGAATGCTGTGCGGATTGGCGACCAGGGTCTGCCGCGTGCCGTTGCGCACGCGCAGCAGCGGGCCCAGGCCTTCGACCTGCAGCACCGACGATGCGCCGGGTCCGCCATTGAAGGCGAACAGCACCGGCCGCGTATCGGTATCGACGCGCTCGGCCATGTAGCCGATGGCGCTGATCGAGGCGTCCGGTTCGCCGTCGGCGCCGACCAGGTCGAGCTGGTCGAAGCCGACCCGGTAGCGCAGCCGCTGCTCGCCGATGCGGGCCTGCTTCGGGCTGGACAGCAAGGCCGGGTGGGCGCGTGGCGCCGCGTCGTCGGCGGCTGCGGCGAACGGCAGCGCCGCCGCCAGCAGCAGGGCCAGGCCATGCATCCAGTTCATCGGGACATTCCGCAACGGGGGCAAGGGCCGGCCGCCGCGCGGCGGCCGGCAGCGCACATCAATAGTCCCAGGCCAGGGTCAGGCCGACCGTGCGCGGCTGGATCAGCGTGGCGCCCAGCGTCGAACTGGCCAGCGAACCGCGGCGGTTGGCGTTGATGTAGCCGACCTCGTCGGTGAGGTTGCGCAGGTACAGCGTGGCGCTCCAGGCCTGGCCCTGCACGCCGGCGCTGAGGCCGAGCGTGGTGTAGCTGGGCAGGTGGATGCGCGGGATGCTGGCCGAGGTGGTGAACTCCATGTCGCGCGCGCCCATGTAGGCCACGTCGGCCCCGACGAAGCCTTCCAGGTCGTTGCCCAGCGCGACATAGCGCTTGAGCGAGGCCGAGGCGCTGTTGCGCGCCGAGTACGGCAGGCGATTGCCGTCCTTGCCGTAGGCGGAGGAACCCTCGGTGTAGCCGGGGATGTCCTCGGCCAGGGTGGCGTCGGTGTAGGCGTAGCTGGCGGTGAGTTTCCAGTCGGCCGACGGTACCCAGGTGGCGGACAGCTCCAGGCCCTGGCTGGTCGCCTTGCCGGCGTTGGTGGTGTAGCTGCTGCCCAGGGTCGGTTCGACCTGCGAGATCTGCAGGTCGCTCCAGTCGATGTAGAACAGCGCCGCGTCCAGGCTGAGCGAGCGGTCCAGCAGTTGCGTCTTCAGGCCCAGCTCGTAGCTCCACAGGCTGTCGGAGTCGTAGGAGAACGGGATGTTGGCCACCAGCGTGCCGTTGCTGCCGCCGGCGCGGTAGCCGGAGGCCACGCGCAGGTAGGCCATCAGCTCGTCGTTGAAGCGGTAGCGCGGCGAGAACAGGTAGGTGGTGGCGCTGTCCTTGTTGCTGTCGAAGCTCTGGTTCGGATCCTGCAGCAGGCCGCCGGTGTCGCTGTTCTCGCGCAGGCTGTTGCGCGCGTAGCGGGCGCCGAACTGGATGTCGAACTGCGGGGTGAAGTGGTAGGTGGCGTCGGCGTACACCGCCTTCTCGCGGTAGCTGCTGTCGCCCAGCGAGACCAGCAGCGGGAAGTCGCGGTAGATGGTGCCGCTGGTCTTGTCGGCGATGTAGAAGTTCTGCGTGCTCTTGGCTTCCTCGTCGCTGTAGAACGCGCCGGCCTGCCAGTCCAGCGCGCGTTCGCCCTGCGAGACCAGCCGCACTTCCTGGGTGGTGCGGTCGGTGTTGTAGCGGTTGTCGATCAGCGAGCTGGGGTTGTCGCTGTCCAGGCCGAAGAGGCCGGCGAACACCGGCGCGAGCCGGCCGATGCTGGTGTAGCCCACGTCCTGGTAGGCGCGGCTGCGGTGCTGGGCGTAGCCGCTGATGCTGTCCAGCGTGGCCCAGCCCAGGTCCCAGCTGACCTTGGTGGTGTAGAAGCGCACCTGGCCCTTGAAGGTATCGCCGCCGCGGATGCGGTCGTGGCTGTACTGGCCGAACAGCGGATGCAGCTCGGGATCGGTGTCGACCACCGAGCTGGAGCCGGTCTCGGTGTCCTGGAACAGCGCCGAGGAGCGCACCGTCACCGTGTCGGTGACGTTCCACAGCGCCGAGACGCGGCCGCCGCGCACCTGGCTGTCGTTCTCGTCGCCGCCGTTGGTGTTGTGGATGAAGTCCGGGTCCTGGCGCTGGAACACGCTGAGCCGCAGCGCGAAGCGCTCGGAGAACGGCAGGTTCACCGAGGTGCGCGCGTTGTAGCCGGAGCCGCCGTGCGCGGCGCTGGAACCGCCGGCCTCGACATGGCCGAAGGTCGCGCCGGTGTCGGCATCGGCCATCACGTACTTGATCAGCCCGCCCATGCTGCTGGCGCCGTACAGCGTGCCCTGCGGGCCGCGCAGCACTTCGATCTGCTGCAGGTCGGACGGATCCAGGTCGGGGATCGCGCCGGTGCTGAGCGCCGAACCGTACGGCACGTCGTCGATGACGATGCCCGAGGTCGGGCGGCTGCCGAGGCCGGAGTCGGTGGCGATGCCGCGCAGCACGATGTTGCTGCTCATCGGCGACTGGATGTAGGACAGGCCGGGCAACTGGGCGAAGTAGTCGGCCAGCTTGTAGTTGCCTTCGCTGCTCATCTTCTCGGTGTTGAGCACCTGCACCGACATCGGCACGTCCTGCAGGCGCTCGCTGCGCTTCTGCGCGGTCACGGTGATGGTATCCAGCTGCTTGGCGGCGGTGGCGCCGTCGTCCTGCTGGGCGACGGCGATGGACGGCAACAGCAGGAGCGCGCTGGCCGGGCAGCACAGCACGCGCGAAATGACCTGGGAAAGACGGTTGCGGGCAACGGATGACATGGGCGGGACTCGCTGGCTGGCGTGGGCGGGTGGGGTGGGTGGAGCGCGAACGGCGGGTGCTGCGGGAAGTGCGGACTGTCACCAGGTGCGGCGGACCATCTGGCGGATGTCCTGGGCGAGGTCGGCGGCGCTGCGCTCGACCGTGTACATCATGTGTCCGCCCTCGTAGTAGCGGGTGCGCACCTGGTCCATCGGCAAGCCGGACTGCGCGGCGAGGTAGTCCATCGCGCCGATCGTGGTCTGGCTGTCGTAGTAGCCGTTGCCGACCAGCAGCCGGCAGCGCGGGTCGGCGACCAGCAGTTCGCGCAGCTGCCCGACCCATGGGTAGTCGCCGAACGGCGACTTGTTCGCGTCCCAGTCCCAGGCGTTGAAGTCGCCGGAGGTCGGCATCGCGGTGGAGTAGCGGCCGGCCTGCGCGGGTACCTTCAGTACCTGCCGGTAATAGCGTTCGGCGACGGCGTTGTAGTCGGGCACGCTGCGCGAGTTGCCCTGCGCATCGAGCAGGTAGCGGCCGTCGCTGGCCGACAGGATCTGCCCGGGGAACAGCTGCCGCGCGTAGGCGACCTTGGAGACCTTCAGGTCGGCCTTCAGCCAGGCCTGCGCCGGCAGGCCGGTGAAGCCCTGCAGCGCCTGCGCCACCTCCTCGCGTTGCTGCGCGCTGGCGCGGTTGCCGAGGAACAGCGTGGTGAGATAACGGTCGCGGCCGTAGGCGGAGGCTTGGTCGACGAACTGCGTGAGGCTGCGGCCCTTGCGATCAACCTTGCCGTGGTACCAGCCGAGTGCGGCCAGGGTCGGCAGCGACACCGCGTAGCTGACGATGTTGTCGCGGCGCTGCGCGTATTCGAGGATGTTGGCGGCCTGGCCGAGCAGGACGATGCCGTCCACCGCGATGCCGGCGGCCTTCAGTTGCGTGGCCGCTTCCGGCGCGCGCAAGGTGCCGTAGCTTTCGCCCAGCAGGTAGACCGGTGCGCCGCGGCGGCCGTGCCGGTCCAGCCACGCCGCCACCAGCTGCGCGAGCTGGCGCGCGTCGGCGCGGGTGGAGAACTGGCTGGCCGGCGCCACGCCGTCGGCGACGCGGCTGTAGCCGGTGCTGGCCGGATCGAAGATGACGATGTCGGCTGCGTCCAGCGGCGAGTAGCGGTTGTCCACCAGCTCGAAGCCGGCGGCGTTGGCGTGCAGGTCGTCGGGCACGGCCAGCCGCTGCGGGCCGAGCAGGCCGAAATGCAGCGGCGTGCTGGCGGCGATCGGGCCGCCGTTGAAGGCGAAGATCAGCGGGCGGGCGCTGTCGGCGGACGTGGCAACGTAGGCGGTGGCGACCAGCCGCGCGGCCGGGCGCCCGTCGGCGCCACTGGTGGCGTAGGTCTCCACCGTCGCGGCGTAGTCGATGCGCTGGCCGTTGAACACGCCGCGGTGCTGCGTGGTCACCGGCGTCGGCAGCGTCACCTGGTCCAGCGTGGCCGGATCGACGAAGCCCAGCTCCGCGGCGTGCATGCTGCCGGCGGGCAATGCCGTCGCCAGGGCCAGTGCCAGCAGCGGCTGCAACAATCGGGTCTTCGGCGGCACGGGGCCGGGACGTGCGGTCGTGGAGCGCATGGGCTAGTCCGTGCTGGGAAGAGAGGAAGCGGCGGCGAGGAAGGCCTCGAATGCGCGGCGGCCCTGGGCACGGCTGGCGCGTTCGGAGTACCACATGTGCCCGCCCTGCAGGCACAGGTTGGTCACCCGCGCGGCGTAGCGCGGGCCGGCGGCGCGGGCGGTCTCCACCGAGCTTTCGCAGGGCCAGCCGTCGTAGCGGCCGCGCAGGCTCAGCACGCGCAGCTGCGGGTCCTGGTCCATCGCCTTGCGCAGCGGCGCATCGGCGCCTTCGGGAACCTTCTGCGAGAAATCCCACAGTTGCGCCATCCAGTCGTCCGGCATGCCGGTCTTCGGGTCGGTGTAGCGCGGCGATGGATGGAAGGCGTTGCCGAACGGGCCGCGATACAGCAGGTCGCTCTCGAAGCCGAGCTGCTGGCGCAGATAGCGGTTGAACACGCGCGAGGTGCCGTTCATCAGGCCGGCCATCAGCTTCAGGCTCGGGTCGATCCCCGGCATCCAGGGAACGTCCTTGGCGCGACGCGGCGCGGTCATGCGCAGGTCGTAGCGGCCCAGTTCCAGGCCTTGGTCGGCGAGCAGGCGATCGGCGAAATCGGCGGTGGAAATGGTCAGTTGCTTGGCATCGATGTCCTGCTCGCGCAGGCCGCTGAAGCGCGCCAGCCCGGCCAGGATCCGGCGCCGCGATTGCGGCGTCTGCGTCGTGGGGGAGGCCAGGAACGGCAGGTAGTCCTGCTGCATCCACGCTTGCGCCTGGGCCACCGCCGCCGTTTCGTCGAGCGCCTGCAGCGTCGCGTCCAGGCGCCGGTGGTAGTGCGCCGCGGCGGTGAACTGCGGCAGGTTCAACGCGTCTTCCGGATACGCCGCCGGCGGCGTGCCCAGGTCGAAGTTGTAGGACACCAGCACCACGCCGCGCACCGGCATGCCGCGCCGCTGCAGCACCGCGGCGACCAGCATCGCGCGGGTCACGCCGTAGCTTTCGCCGGCCAGGTACAGCGGGCGGTCCCAGGCGTCGTGGCGGGTCAGGTAGACCCGGATCGCTTCGGCGATCGTTTCGGCATCACCGTGCGCGGTGTACAGCGTCGGCAGGTCCTTGGCCTCGGCCGCGCGGCTGTAGCCGGTGCCCAGCGGATCGACGAACACCAAATCGCTGGCGCCCAGCCAGCTGTCGGCGTTGTCGACCAGCGGCCGCTCGCTCTGCGCCGGGATCCAGTCCGGCAGGCGATCGGCGGTGTCCAGGCGGCGCGGGCCGACACCCAGGTGCAGTTGCGCCGAGTTGGAGCCGGGGCCGCCGTTCCACAGGAAGGTGAGCGGCCGCGCGGCGCCGGCACTGGCCGCAGTGCTATAGCCGACGAAGAACACCGACGCCATCAGCCGCCCGGTCGGATCGTCGTGGATCGGCAGCAGCCCGGCCTCGGCGGCGTAGCGGAGCGTGCCATGGCCTGCGACGGCGACGCTGCCGGCCGAGTGCACCTGCACGTCGGCATGCACCGGCACCGCCGCCGGCGCGTCGGCGACCGCGGCCAGCCACAACGCCGCCGCGGCCCCGAACGGACGCAGCCAGGCATTGGCGCGACAGCACGATCTGGCGGACGGCATGGACGTCGGCATGGCAGTTCGGTTTTCCCCTGGTGACGCGTGGTTGGGCGCCCGATGCATGGGCGGCGGCGGCCCCCCTGGCCGCGGCGCGATGTCGCTTCAACAGTTTGTTGATATAGAAAAATAATTTGTATGTCAAGGCCGCGTCACGATCCTGTGCGCCGGTCTGCGCCGGTACACCGCTGTCTCGACGCCCGCGGGCGCAGCCGGCAAGATGGCCGGTGCGCATTCGCCAGGCTTTCCTCGGACGGACGATTCAATGGCAACAGCGAAAAAGGGCACGGCGCCCGCCGCCAAGCGCAAGCGCGGCCCGGCGGCGCCTGCGCAAGGGCTGGGGGCGGGCGTGCAGGTGCGCGACCTGTTCGCGCTGCTCGAGCCGGTGGTGACCCTGCTCGGCGCGGTGATCGGCGAGAACATCGAGGTGGTGCTGCACGATCTGTCCGCGCCCGATGCGTCGGTGCGGGCGATCGCCAACGGCCATGTGTCCGGGCGCAATCTCGGCGACCCGATCCTCAGCGGCCCGCGCGAGGACGCCGGCTTCAGCGAGCTCTACCGCGACGTCGAGGGCACCGGCGCGATCAGCTGGTCGATCGTCGACGAGTACCAGACCACCAACGCCGCCGGCCGCCACCTGCGCTCGGCCACCTTGCTGTTCCGCGACGGCGCCGGCCAGCCGGTGGCCGCGCTGTGCCTCAATGCCGACATGACCGTGTTCGAGATGGCCCACGGCTGGCTGGAACAGATGCTGCACCGCAAGCCCAAGCCGCCGCGCAGCGAGGCGCCGGCCGGCGAGGTCGGCCTGGAGGCGATGATGCAGGAGATCATCGACGACGCGGTCAAGCGCTTCATGAAGCCGCCGGCGCTGATGAACAAGGAAGAGAAGATGTACGCGGTGGAGGCGATGATGCATCGCGGCCTGTTCCTGATCCGCAACAGCGTGGAGCAGGTGGCGGCGGCCTTGGGGGTCAGCCGCTTCACCATCTACAACTACATCGAGCAGATCAAGCAGAAGAAGGCGGCGGCGCGGCCGTAGCGCAGGGGTCTGGCCGGCCTGCTGCCGCGCGCGGTCGCTGCTTGCCAGAGGCGTGTCATCCGGCTGTTGCGCAGGTCCCGTCGGCAGCGGCCGACCGCCTCTCCGTTACATCCAAATGACGGCGAGCCAGGGGCGCATTCCGCGCGCCGCAGGCCGGCTGCGGCGATCCGTCGCACGCAGGTGCGGCAATGTGTCGCACACAAAAACACGCCCGTGCGCACGCTCGGCCTTGTCAATGGCTTTCGGAGATGCCGCACGGCAGCATAAAATGCGTGGTCGATCGCGCATGCCGGCCAGGATGCCGCAGGAAACGTGGAAAGGCCCGTCTGCGCCGCCCCCCGTTCGCCACTGCGCGGTCCGCATCCCCTACGCAATTGGATCGTTCGATGATTCCGTTGAAACAACTCCGGCGCTCGCTGCGCTCCGGTCTGTTGCTCCTGCCCGCGTTGCTGCTGGCCGGGTGCGACTCGGCCATCCTCAACCCCAAGGGACAGATCGGCCACGACGAAAAGACGTTGCTGATCACCTCGGTGGTGCTGATGCTGCTGGTGGTGATCCCGGTCATCGTGATGACTCTGGCCTTCGCCTGGCGCTATCGCGCGTCCAACACCAAGGCCCGCTACGAGCCGAACTGGTCGCACTCCACTGCGATCGAGGTGGTGGTGTGGTCGATCCCGTGCATGATCATCCTGGTGCTGGCGGTGCTGACCTGGCGCTCCTCGCACGCGCTGGACCCGTACAAGCCGCTGGAGTCGGACGTCAAGCCGATCACCATCGAGGCGGTGGCGCTGGACTGGAAGTGGATGTTCATCTATCCGGAGCAGGGCATCGCCACGGTCAACGAGATCGCGTTCCCGGTGGATACGCCGCTGAACTTCAAGATCACCTCCGACACGGTGATGAACTCGTTCTTCATCCCGCACCTGGGCACGCAGATCTACGCGATGGCCGGCATGGAGACCAAGCTGCACCTGATCGCCAACGAGCCGGGCGACTACTTCGGCCTGTCGGCGAACTACAGCGGCCATGGCTTCTCGAAGATGGCCTTCACCGCGCACGCCACCGACCAGGCCGGCTTCGACGCCTGGGTGGCCAAGGTCAAGGCCGCGCCGAAGGCGCTGGACCAGGCCGAGTTCCAGGTCCTGGCGGCGAACCGCAACGACAAGGCGCAGTACCCGGTGACCTACTACTCGTCGGTGCAGGACGGCATGTTCAAGTCGTTGATCGACAAATACATGATGGGCAAGGGCCACCACATGCAAGGCCACGACGACCATCCGGCATCGGCTGCTGAGCCGGTCGCCATGTGCACTTCTGGAGACAAGTGATGCTAGGCAAACTCACGCTCGAGGCGATTCCGTACCACGAGCCGATCGTCATGGGCGCGCTGGCCGGCGCCGGCCTGATCGGCCTGCTGATCATGGCGGCGATCACCAAGTACAAGAAGTGGGGCTACCTGTGGCACGAGTGGCTGACCTCGGTCGACCACAAGCGCATCGGCGTGATGTACATCGTCGTGGCGCTGGTGATGCTGCTGCGCGGCTTCGCCGACGCGGCGATGATGCGCACCCAGCAGGCCATCGCCCACGGCGGCAGCGAGGGCATCCTGCCGCCGCACCACTACGACCAGATCTTCACCGCGCACGGCGTGATCATGATCTTCTTCATGGCCATGCCGTTCATGACCGGCCTGCTGAACCTGATCGTGCCGCTGCAGATCGGCGCGCGCGACGTGGCGTTCCCGTTCCTGAACTCGCTGAGCTTCTGGCTGTTCGTGGCCGGCGCGGCGCTGATCAACATCTCGCTGGGCGTGGGCGAGTTCGCGCAGACCGGCTGGCTGGCGTATCCGCCGTTGTCGGGGCTCGAATACAGTCCCGGGGTGGGCGTCGACTACTACATCTGGGCCTTGCAGATATCCGGCTTGGGTACCTTGCTGACCGGCATCAACTTCTTCGTGACGATCATGCGCATGCGCACGCCGGGCATGACCCTGATGCGCATGCCGATCTTCACCTGGACCGCGCTGATCACCAACATCCTGATCATCGCCGCGTTCCCGATCCTGACCGTGGCGCTGGCGCTGCTGGGCGCCGACCGCTACCTGGGCACGCACTTCTTCACCAACGACGGTGGCGGCAACGCCATGATGTACGTCAACCTGATCTGGATCTGGGGCCACCCGGAGGTCTACATCCTGATCCTGCCGGCGTTCGGCATCTTCTCCGAGCTGATCGCCACGTACAGCCGCAAGCGCCTGTTCGGCTACACCTCGATGGTCTACGCCACCTCGTGCATCGGCGTGCTGTCGTTCATCGTGTGGCTGCACCACTTCTTCACCATGGGCTCGGGCGCCAACGTCAACGCGTTCTTCGGCATCACCACGATGATCATCTCCATCCCCACCGGGGTGAAGATCTTCAACTGGCTGTTCACCATGTTCCGCGGCCGCGTGCATATGACCTCGCCGGTGCTGTGGACGATCGGCTTCATCATCACCTTCACCATCGGCGGCATGACCGGGGTGATGCTGGCGATCCCGGCGGTGGACTTCGTGCTGCATAACAGCCTGTTCCTGATCGCGCACTTCCACAACGTGATCATCGGCGGCGTGGTGTTCGGCTACCTGGCCGGTCTGACCTACTGGTTCCCGAAGGCGTTCGGCTTCAAGCTCAACGAGACGCTGGGCAAGGCCTCGTTCTGGTGCTGGATCATCGGCTTCTTCGTCGCCTTCATGCCGCTGTACGTGCTCGGCTTCATGGGCATGACCCGGCGCATGAACAGCTACAACCACCCGGAGTGGGCGCCGTGGCTGATGGTGGCCGCGGTGGGTGCGGCGATCATCGGCATCGGCATCTTCCTGAACCTGGTGCAGATCGGCTACAGCATCTGGAAGCGCAAGGACAACCTGGACCTGACCGGCGACCCGTGGGACGGCCGTACGCTGGAGTGGGCCACGTCCTCGCCGCCGCCGTTCTACAACTTCGCCGTGCTGCCGCACGTCGACGACCGCGACCAGTTCTGGGAAGACAAGCTCAAGGGCAAGGGCTGGCCGCGTCCGGCCAAGTACGAAGCGATCCACATGCCGCGCAACACCGCGGCCGGGTTCTGGATCGGCGCGTTCAGCGTGGTCCTGGGTTTCGGCCTGATCTGGCACATCTGGTGGATGGCGATCATCGGCCTGGTCGGCATGATCGGCAGCTTCATCGCGCGTTCGTTCGACGACGACGTCGACTACTGGGTCCCGGCGGAGGAAGTGGAACGCATCGAGAACGCGCGTTTCGCCCTGCTGGAGCAGCAACAGGCGGCGCATGCCGCAAAGGCGGTCTGAACCATGTCCACCACGACCATTGAGAACCACGCCGTCCACGCGGACGGCCACGACGACCACGCGCACCACGACAGCGGCGGCAACACCGTGTTCGGGTTCTGGGTCTACCTGATGAGCGACTGCCTCATCTTCGCCGGCCTGTTCGCGACCTACGCGGTGCTGGCCGGCGCGACGGTGGACGGCCCGACCGCCAAGGAACTGTTCGACCTGAAGTTCGTGCTGGTGGAAACCTTCCTGCTGCTGTTCAGCAGCCTGAGCTTCGGCCTGGCGATGATCTCCGCGCACAAGCGCAGCCTGGGCGGCCTGTACGGCTGGCTGGCGGTCACCGCCGCGCTCGGCCTGGGCTTCCTGGGCATGGAAATCTACGAGTTCCACCACCTGATCCACGAAGGTGCCGGTCCCGGCCGCAGCGCGTTCCTGTCCGCGTTCTTCACCCTGGTCGGCACCCACGGCCTGCACGTGGCCTCGGGCCTGCTGTGGATGGCGGTGCTGGTGATCCAGATCGCCAAGAACGGCCTGACCCCGCGCAACGCCACGCGCCTGGCGTGCCTGAGCCTGTTCTGGCACTTCCTGGACGTGATCTGGATCGGCGTGTTCACCATCGTCTACCTGCTGGGAGCGCTGTAATGGCCAACCACCATTCTTCCGACGCACACGCCGAGGCCTCGCACGGCGGCGGCCTGAAGTCGTACCTGATCGGCTTCGTGATGGCGGTGATCCTCACCGTGATCCCGTTCGGCATGGTCATGAGCGGCGCGTTCCCGAAGGGCGTGACCGTCATCGTCATCGCGGTGCTGGCCGCGGTGCAGATGCTGGTGCACCTGATCTACTTCCTGCACATGGACCGCTCCGCCGAGCAGCGCTCCAACGTGCACGTGGGCCTGTTCTCGCTGCTGATCATCGGCATCGTGGTGATCGGCTCGCTGTGGGTCATGCACAACCTCAACGTCAACATGATGCATTGAGGCAGGGCGCGGTCTGCCGCGCCCGAGAGAGAGGCCGCCTTCGGGCGGCCTTTTTCGTTTGCGGTCGCGATTGGCGCGGATGCTGCCGAGGTGGGGATCGCCGTTGTCCGGGCGTTCTGCTACCGCCGTGAGCTGCTGAGCGGTCCAGGCGATATCGATTGGCGCAGGGAGGGGCATCCCGCCAGCCTGCTTGCTGCTTGCACCAGGATGCGACCGTGTTGATATGCCGGGTCGCTATTCGTAACATTTAAAGTTACATTAACCGCATCCTGCGATGTCGCTCGATCCGCTTCACGTGCGAGGGCTCATGCCAATGCTTCTGCTTTGCCACGCTGGCGTCGCCTGCGGCATGCGACCGCTGCCTCCTTTGCCGTTCCGCCTGAACGCAACGGACGCGGCAGTAGCACATCGCGCTGCGTTGTTCGGAGCACACCCATGACGCAGCACACGCCATCCCCGTTCGCCGACCCGGCTGCCGTCGCTTCCTATGCGGCGGACGCGCTGCGCAGGGTGCCGGGCCTAGCCGACCTGCATCGCATGGCGACGCTGCTGCTGGACGAGCATGCGGCGGGCGCGGCCCACATCCTCGTGGTCGGCGCCGGCGGCGGGCTGGAACTGAAGGCCATGGCCGAGGCGCGGCCGCACTGGCGCTTCACCGGCGTCGATCCGGCGCCGCCCATGCTCGAGCTGGCGCGGCAGGCGGTCTTGCCTTTCGCCGAGCGCGTCGATCTGCGCGCAGGGACGATCGACCAGGCGCCGGCCGGCCCGTTCGACGGCGCGACCTGCCTGCTCACCCTGCATTTTCTCGATCGAAGCGAGCGGCTGCGCACGCTGCGGGAAATCCGCCGCCGCCTCGTCCCGGGCGCACGCATCGTGCTGGCCCAGCATGCGCCGCCCGGCGACGACCGTGCGCGCTGGATGGCGCGCTCGGCGGCCTTCGGCGATCGCACCGACGCCGGCCCCGCCAAGGCGATGGCCACCGCCGCGATGCTGCTCGAACGCCTGCCGCTGCTGGCGCCGGCCGAGGAGGAAGCGCTGCTGCGCGAAGCTGGCTTCGTGGATATCGCCCTGTTCTATGCCGCCTTTTCGTTTCGCGGGTGGGTCGCGAACGTCCCGGCATGAAGAGCAGGTAAGCCGGCACACGGACGAAACTGCCGCCGGCCCCTGGCACGAGCAAGCACTCGCGAAGGCCGCCTGCGGGTGGCTTTCCTGTTGCGCACCTGCCCGCATTCGTTCGCGAGCCTGCGGCGCCGAGGCCGGCGTCGATCGCGCAACATCGATCATGGGCATCGGCTTCAGTTCGCTGGAGCGGGTGCGATGAACCGGGAGAGGATCTTGGCCGTCGCATCCCACAGGTGCCGCCGCGCAGCGTCGCTGTTCGCCGGTCCCCACGGGGCCAGCGGGCGCGCATTCGCGGTCACGTAGGCGCCGGTCTGGCTGCCGAACGCCGGGTCGATGGCAAGCCGCACGATGCCGTCGGCGCCGCGCTGCGGGTTGCCGATGTCCAGCCCATGCAGCAGCCGGGCGAGGGGACGTGCGAAGCCCAGTTCCCGGCCGAGCCCGGTGACGTTGAAGCCGGGGCACAGGCAGTTGGCCGCAACGCCGGTGCCGCCGAGCCGGCGCGCCAGTTCCAGCGAAAACATGATGTCCAGCAGCTTGCTGCGGCCGTAGATCCGCGACGATCCGCGCGCGCTGAAAGGGGCGACATCGCACAGGTCGGCCGCGATGGCCAGGCCTCCGCTTTGGCGCGAGGCTTGCGAGCCGACCGTGACGATGCGCGACGGAGCGGAACGGAGCAGCGTTGCCTGCAGGACATGGGTCAGCAGCCACGGGGCGAAGTAGTTGACCGCGATCATTTCCGCGTAGCCGTCCTTGCCGACGCGCTGTCGGAAGGCATGCAGGCCGGCGTTGTTGATCAGCACGTCGATGCGCGGATGCTGCCTGGCGATGGCCCGGCCGGTCGCGGCGACCGCCGAAAGGTCCGAAAAATCCACATAATGCACATCGATCGGCGTGGCCGGAGCGGCGGCCAGGATGGCGGCGCGGGTCTGGTCCGCCTTGGTCTGGCTGCGCGCGGTGAGCACCAGGCGTGCGCCGCGGCGCGCCAGCGCCAGGGCCGCCAGCTGGCCGATGCCGTCGGTCGCGCCGGTGATGAGGATGGTGGGAGGAGCGGGCATGGCGCAGGCAGTGATTTGGTTGATATATATCAACTAAATCACGAATGCCGCGCGCTGTCCATCCGTACTTTGGAGACAGGCGGAGAACACATGGGCAGACGTCGTGCGGCACTTGTCGGGGAACTGGGCAGCGAACTGGGTGCCTTGCTGGCGGCGTCGCGCGCGGTCATGGCCGCGTCGGCCGCGCGTTTCCACCCCGATCTGCAGCCTGCCGCGTATCAGGTCGCCGCCGCGCTCGCGCGCCATGGCCCCAGCAAGACCGGGCACCTGGCCGAGACGCTCGGCATGGACAAGAGCGCCGTCAGCAGGCTGGCGAAGTCGCTGATCGAGCAGCGATTGGTGGAGGCGGCGGCCGATCCCGACGACGGACGGGGAACCGTATACCGCCTGACCGATGCCGGCAGCCGGCGCCTGCAGGCCGCCGATGCGGTCAAGACCGAGGCCTTCCTGGAGCGCCTGGCGCATTGGGACGCCACCGAACTGGCACAGCTGGTCGGCCTGCTCAGGAAGTTCAATCGCCCTTGAAGCGGCACCGAGCGCGTGCGGGGGAACCGCGGAGGCCGACGCATTGTCGAGGCGGCGTCTGCGGGCGGCTCGGGATGGTCTGTGCCCTTGTCCGCAGCGCGTGATCCGCTTGCAGCGTGATCGCCGGCTGCTCGCGGCACCGGCGTGACACCGCGTGCTGCGGGAACCGGCCGCTCCTGGCGGTGAACAACATGCATCGCCACTGCAGCGCGCAGAGCATCGGCGCGCCCCGCGCCGGAGCATGACCAATGGCATAGAGCGCTGCGGCGTGGTGGGCATAGCATCGACGTTTGCTCGTTCGCCGTAGCCCCCACTGGAGACCCCATGAACAAGTCCACCGCCTGGATGGCGCCGTTGTTGCTGGCCGCCGCCGCCTTCCAGGCCACGGCACAGACCGCGCCGCCGCAGGACGTGCCGTTCGCCGGCACGCTGAAGATCGACGTCGACGCGACCGACCTGGCGCGCCGCATCTTCCGCGTGCGCACCACGATCCCGGCCACGCCGGGGCCGATGACCCTGCTGTATCCGCAATGGATTCCCGGCAACCATTCGCCGACCGGGCCGATCGACAAGCTGGCCGGCCTGGTGGTCAAGGCCAACGGCCAGGTGCTGCCGTGGACGCGCGACCAGTTCGACGTGTTCGCGTTCAAGGTGGAGGTGCCGCAAGGCGCGAGCGAGATCGTCGCCGAGTATCAGTTCCTGTCCTCGCAGGGCGACGGCCAGGGCCGGGTGATGATGACCTCGGAGATGCTCAACCTGCAGTGGAACACCGCCGCGCTGTACCCGGCCGGCTACTACGCGCGCAACATCAAGGCCCAGGCCAGCGTGACCTTGCCGCCGGGCTGGAGCTACGCCACCGCGCTGGAGACCGCCGGCCGGGTCGGCGACACGGTGACGTTCAAGCCGATCGATTTCGACGACCTGGTCGATTCGCCGATGTTCGCCGGCAAGTACTACAAGCGCGTCGCGCTGGATGCCGGCGGCAAGGCGCCGGTGTATTTGAACGTGTTCGCCGACGAGGCCAAGTCGCTGGAGGCCAAGCCCGAGCAGATCAAGGCGCATGCGGCGCTGGTGCAGCAGATGGACAAGCTGTACGGCGCGCGCCATTTCGACCACTACGAGTTCCTGCTGGCATTGACCGAGAAGCTCGGCGGCATCGGCCTGGAGCATCACCGTTCCAGCGAGAACAGCGGCCCGCCCAACTACTTCACCGAGTGGGACAAGAGCTGGGCGGGACGCGACCTGCTCGCGCACGAGTTCAATCATTCCTGGAACGGCAAGTACCGCCGCGGTGCCGACCTGGCCACGCCGAGCTTCAATGTGCCGATGGGCGACAGCCTGCTGTGGCTGTACGAAGGCCAGACCCAGTTCTTCGGCGAAGTGCTGGCCGCGCGTTCGGGCCTGTGGACCCAGGTGCAGGCGCGCGACATGCTCGCCGAGGTCGCCGCGACCTACCAGCGCGGCCGCCCCGGCATGGTCTGGCGCACGCTGCAGGACACCACCAACGATCCGACCATGTCGATGCGCCGGCCGCGGGCCTACCGCAGCTACCAGATGAGCGAGGACTACTATTCCGGCGGGCAGATGCTGTGGCTGGAGACCGATGCCAAGCTGCGCGAGCTCAGCGGCAACAAGCGTTCGATCGACGACTTCGCCAAGGCCTTCTTCGGCATGCACGACGGCGCCTGGGACGTGAATCCCTACACCTTCGACGACATCGTCGCCACGCTCGACGGCGTCGCCAAGTACGACTGGGCGAGCTTCCTGCGCAGCCGCGTCGACGGCCACGGGCCGCTGGTCGGCGGCATCGAGGCCAGCGGCTGGAAGCTGGTCTACAGCGACCAGCCGAACGAGGCGATCAAGGCCTACGAGGCGACCAAGAAGGGCGTCGGCCTGACCTATTCGCTGGGCCTGAGCCTGGACGACAAGGGCGCGGTGCAGGACGTGCTGTGGGACGGCCCGGCGTTCGCCGCCGGCATCATCGCCGGCAACAGCATCGTCGCGGTCAACGGTCGCGAATACAGCGCCGACGTCATCAAGGATGCGATCACCGCGGCGAAGGGCGGCACCGCGCCGATCGAACTGCTGGTCAAGCGCGGCAACCGCTACGACACGCTGCGCATCGACTACCACGGCGGCCTGCAGTATCCGCACCTGGAGCGCATCGCCGGCAAGCCGGACCGGCTGAGCGAGCTGTACAAGGCGCGTTGAGCCGTCGTGGCTGCAGCGGCTGCGCGCGATCGCAACGCGCAGCCGCCGCTCAAACATGGCGAGAAAAAAGGCGCTGATGTGCGCGCACTGCTTTTTGTAGGAGCGGCTTCAGCCGCGACAGGCACTATCGGTAACGCACGTCGCGGCTGAAGCCGCTCCTACAGGTGGCGCGAACGGTATCCGGTATTCGGGAAGCCCGCTAGCGGCAATGCACATCCGACACGGCGACGCCGGTCTGGCCCTTGTAGTCGATGTAGCCGATCGACTGCACGCATTTGTTGCGGCCATCGATGCGCACCGGGCCGGCCTGATAGGAGTACGTGTCGTCGTCGCGGGCCCACCACGGAGCCCATTGCCACACGCCGCAGTTGTTCTTGTTGGGCTTGCAGACGTAGACCTCCACGCTGGTGGTCAAGGCCTTGCCCCAGGTCGGGCCGGCGTGCGCGAACACGGCGCAGTTCTTGCCGTTGCCGCTGTTGTAGTACAGCTGCAACTCGCCGACTTTCTCGCCGCCGATGCGCACCGGCTTGTGATCGATGAGATTGCCGCCGCACTCGTCCGCACGCGCGGCGCCCGCGTAGCAGAGCGCGAGCAAGGTGAACAGCATCAGAGTGGGATATCGCATGGGTGGCCTCGTCCGTTGGGGTAGGTGCGATCCAGCGCTCACGGTACGCGAGCGACGCGGAGCGGCAGTGCCTTGCGCCGATGCCGACACGATCCAGTGACGTCACCACCGATCCAGGGCCGATGCTAAAGCGGTGGGTTCAGCGCCGCGTGAAAGAGCGCTATCGACGCAACGGTTGCCGAGGACATGCGGATCGCGGTGCGGGGCAGGGCATCCTGGGGCGCGTCCGATGCGATTTCTGCGCCGATCGATAAGGCCGATGCCGCCTGCGCCCTTGCAGCCGGTGCTGCGAGGCGTCTGGCACGCTGCTCCGGACGCACGGGCGCGCCGCACTCGCGGCCTCCGCAGTCGTGGCTTCGTCGCGGCATCGGGATGCCAAGCCCGGTCGGCATTGAAAGCGGAGCGTGGCCTGCCGCTGCGCGCGCCCCGCGTCGGGCAATGCTGGCCGCAGCCGCACCCTGTCGCGCAACCTGAGACCGCCAGCCACTATGCTGGCGCATCCCTGCAACCGGAAACAGCGAGATGGCGAAGGCGAAGACGGCCTATGTGTGCGGCGACTGCGGCGCCGAATACACCAAGTGGCAAGGCCAGTGCACCGAGTGCGGGGCATGGAATTCGCTGAGCGAGATCGTGCTGGAGAGCGCGTCGGCGGCCAAGGCGCCGGCCGCGGCGCGGCGCAGCGGCTGGGCCGGCAAGGCCGAGACGCCGAAGATCACCGCGCTCAAGGACGTGGAGCATCGCGACCAGGCGCGCGTATCCACCGGCATCGGCGAGTTCGACCGGGTGCTCGGCGGCGGCCTGGTCGAAGGCGCGGTGGTGCTGATCGGCGGCGACCCGGGCATCGGCAAGTCGACCCTGCTGCTGCAGGCGCTGGCGAAGATGGCCGGTACGCTGCCGGTGCTGTACGTGACCGGCGAGGAATCGCTGGCCCAGGTCGCCGGCCGCGCGGTGCGCCTGGACCTGCCGCTGGAGGGCCTCAACGCGCTGGCCGAGACCGGCATCGAGCAGATCCTCCAGCACGCCAGCGCGGCGCGGCCCAAGCTGATCGTGGCCGATTCGGTGCAGACCCTGTGGACCGAGTCGCTGACCGCCGCGCCCGGCTCGGTGAGTCAGGTGCGCGAGAGCGCGGCGCGGCTGGTGCGTTATGCCAAGGAGACCGGTACCGCGGTGTTCCTGGTCGGCCACGTGACCAAGGAAGGCGGCATCGCCGGCCCGCGCGTGCTCGAGCACATGGTCGATGCGGTGCTGTATTTCGAGGGCGAGAGCGGCAGCCGCTTCCGCCTGCTGCGCGCGTTCAAGAACCGCTTCGGCGCGGTCAATGAGCTGGGCGTGTTCGCGATGGGCGAGAAGGGGCTGAAGGAAGTGTCCAATCCGTCGGCGATCTTCCTGTCCGGCAGCAGCGCCAACCAGCCCGGCAGCTGCGTGATGGTCACGCGCGAGGGCACGCGGCCGTTGATGGTGGAAGTGCAGGCGCTGGTCGATGCCTCGCCGCTGTCCAATCCGCGGCGGGTGGCGGTGGGCCTGGAGCAGAACCGGCTGGCGATGCTGCTGGCGGTGCTGCACCGGCACGGCGGCATCGTGGTCGGCGACCAGGACGTGTTCGTCAACGTGGTCGGCGGCATCCGCGTGCAGGAGACCGCGGCCGACCTGCCGGTGCTGCTGGCGGTGCTGTCCTCGCTGCGCGACCGGCCGCTGGCGGAGAAGACCATCGCCTTCGGCGAGGTCGGCCTGTCCGGCGAGATCCGGCCGGTGCCCAACGGCGAGGACCGGCTGCGCGAGGCGGCCACGCATGGCTTCAAGCGCGCCATCGTGCCCAAGGCCAATGCGCCCAAGACCGGCGTGGTCAAGGGCATGGAAGTGATCGCGGTGGAGCGCCTTTCGCAGGCGCTGGAGGCGGCGAGCGCGTAGCCGCTCCACGACCGCCGGCAGGTGTGCATGTAAGCGTTTCCATGCGGCGGCGTTTATGCCACCATGCCGCCCGCTGCAGTGAGGCAGCGGTTCAAGAAAAAAGGGAAACACAATGGAATGGATGTTGATGCCGCTTAAGCGCTACGCGGATTTTTCCGGGCGTTCGCGGCGCAAGGAGTACTGGATGTTCACGCTGTTGAACATCGTGGTGATCACCGTGCTGATGGTGTTGATGGGCGTCGGCGGCGGCGTCGGCGGCCAGAACGGCACCGGGACGCTGTCGCTGGTGGCGGTCGTGCTGCTGGGCCTGTACTCGCTGGCGGTGCTGGTGCCGTCGATCGCGGTGCAGGTGCGCCGCTTTCACGACCAGGGCAAGTCCGGCTGGTACGTGCTGCTGGGCCTGATTCCGTGGCTGGGCGGCGTCGTGATCCTGGTCTTCATGTTCATGGAAGGCACCAGGGGCGCCAACGCCTACGGTCCGGATCCGAAGCAGGTCTGACGCGCGATCCGAATGTGCAGCAGCCGGGCCCCGTGCCCGGCTGCTGCCGACGCATCGGCGCGCAAGCTGGCGCCGTGCAGGGGCCAGGCAACCCGGATGGCCTAGACGGCGCTCCTTGCATGAGCGCCGTTTTTGCGCCTGCGCGCGGAAATGCAGGGCTTTTGCGGCTTGCTAACTGGCGCATCGTGGAAAGCTTCAATCCCGACGCTGCCCGAGCCGTCGAGTTCACCACTTCGCTCGTCGCGACTGAAGTCGCTCCCACAGGGGGCTTGCGGCGAGTTGGCTGGGAGGGACTTCAGTCCCGGCGCTATCCGAAGCCGTTGAATTCACCACTTCGCTTGTCGCGACTGAAGTCGTTCCCACAGGGAGCTTGCGGCGAGCTGGCTGGGTGCATTGTGGGAGGGACTTCAGTCCCGATGCTGTCCGAAGCCGTTGAGCTCACCGCTTCGTTCGTCGCGACTGAAGTCGCTCCCACAGTGGGCTTGCGGCGAGCTGGCTGGGTGCATTGTGGGAGGGGCTTCAGTCCCGGCGCTGTCCGAAGCCGTTGAGTTCACCGCTTCGTTCGTCGCGACTGAAGTCGCTCCCACAGTGGGCTTGCGGCGAGCTGGCTGGGTGCATTGTGGGAGG
>NZ_JAYIQP010000020.1:0-71667 GCF_035026585.1 Xanthomonas sp. WHRI 7945 | reverse complement strand
CGACTTCAGTCGCGACGGCTTTACCGGTAGAGCCCGTCGCGACTGAAGTCGCTCCCACAACGCTCGGCTGGCTGGGCGTTAGCGCCGATGCTGTCCTAGCCGGCGTTGCCCAGCAGAGGCTGCAGCGTCGCTTCCAGTTCGCGGCGGCGCCAGCCGGCCAGCGGTTGCGGCCATTGGCCGCTTTCCAGCAGCGCTTCCAGGTGCTTGCGCGAGGCGAGCAGGCCGTCGGGCAGGCCCAGTTCGGCGCTGCGCGCGGAGACCGCGTCCTGCAGGCGCTTCAATGCCGCCTTGTTGTCGTCGCTGGCGGCCAGCGCCAGCGGTGCCTCGGCTTCGTCGGGCAGTGGCGTGGTCAGCGCCTGCCACAATGCGTCGCCGAGCTTGCGCGGCGCCTTGGGATGCTTGTCGAGCAGCGCCTGCAGGCCGTTGCGGTCGTCCGGCGGGAAACGCGCCAGGGTGGCGGCCAGCTCGTTGTCCAGGATCCAGCTGCGCGGCTTGTCGCTGTGCCGGGCCTGTACGTCGCGCCAGCGCAGCAGGCGCAGCAGGCGCTGTTGCGACGGCGGATCCATGAACTGCGCCGCGCGCATGCCCAGGTGCGGCCAGCGCTCGCCTTCGTCGTGTTCGACGGTACCGAGCAGGCGTTCGCCGTCCTCGTGCAGCCAGGCGCTGCGGTCCAGCGCCTGCAGCCGCTGCTGCAACGCGTCGTGGATCGCGAACAGGTGGCGCACGTCGTCGGCGGCGTATTCCAGCTGCGCCGGCGACAGCGGGCGGCGCAGCCAGTCCGAGCGGGTCTCGCCCTTGGCCAGGTGCACGCCGGTGATCTCCAGCACCAGCTTCTGGTAGCCCATGCCGGCGCCGATGCCGGCCAGGCCGGCGCCGATCTGGGTATCGAACAACGGCCGCGGCAGCGCGCCGCAGGCGCACTTGAACGCGACCAGGTCTTCGCTGGCGCTGTGCATGACCTTGAGGATGGACGGGTCCGACAACCACGGCGCCAGCGCCTGCGGCATGCCGGGGATCAGCGGATCGATCAGCAGGATCTCGTCGGCCACCGCCATCTGCACCAGCGCCAGCTGCGGCCAGTAGGTGCGTTCGCGGACGAATTCGGTATCCAGGCCGATCCTGGCCGGGCGCTGCGCCAGCCGTTCGGCCAGCTCGGCGGGTTGCTTGATCCAATAGGGCACGTGGTTTCCGTCGAATGCAGGGTTTGCTCAGGCAGGCGAGAATAGCCTAACGTCGGCCCGCCGGCCGCACGGACGCCGATGGCGCCGATGCCATCGGGAAGCCAATGTCCTTGGGAGGATGCGTGCGCACGAGCGGTTCTGTGATCGCCTGGACCCTGCTGGCCGCGCTGCTGGGTGGCTGCACCGGGCAGGCGCCCGCGCCTGCGCCTGCCAAGCCGGCGCCGCAGGCCAGGCCCGCGCCGGCCAAGCCGGTGCAGGCGCCCAGCGTCACCATCGGCGGCGAGGATGCGGCGGAGACGGTGGCGCGCTGGCAGCCGCCGCTGCCGACGCTCGATCGCAGCGGCCTGGCCCAGGCGCGGCGCGATGCCGCGCGCGCACTGGCCGAAGACCGCCTGTTCGAGGACTCGCAATCGGCGATCCCGCTGTACCTGGCGATCCGCGCGCTGGCGCCGGAGGACAAGGTGGCGCGCGACGGCCTGCGCAAGGCGCGGTTGCGGTTGCTGCAACTCGGCGATGCGCTGCTGCACGCGTCGGAGCAGCAGGAGCAGGCACTGGAGCGCGCCGGCCTTATCGCGATGGTGGCCCTGTCGCTGGATGCCGACGATCCGGCGGTGCGGCGCCTGCAGCAGCGGGTGGAGGTCGCGCTGCGGGTGCTGGCCTACAACCGTGCCGGCGAGGAGGATCTGCGCGCCGGCCGGCTCGGCGAGGACGGCAACGGCGCATTGGCCAACTTCCGCGAAGCGCTGCAGCTGGACGCCGACGATGCGCGCGCGCGGCAAGGCGTGGCGGCGGTGGAGAGCGCGGTGATCCGGCGCGCCGAGGCGGCTGCGGCGGTGTCCGATTTCGCTGCAGCCGGCAGCTGGCTGGCGCGCGCCGCACGCATCCGCGACGGCGCCGCCACGGTGCGCGATGCGCGCGCGCGGGTGGAGGGCGTGCGCACCGCGCGCATCGCCGGCCTGCGCGATGCCGGCCTGCGCGACCTGGCCACGCCGGCCGGACTGAAGGCCGCGCGCGAGAAGCTGGGCGAGGTGCTGCGCATCGCCGACCCGGGCGATCCGGTGGCGGCGATGCTGCGCGAGCGCATCGACCTGGCCACCCACTACGGCAGCTTCCGCCCCGGCCAGGTGTTCACCGACGGCATGAGCAGCGGCGAGCGCGGGCCGCAGATGATCGTGGTGCCGCACGGCGGCTTCCGCATGGGCGCCAGCGCGACCGAGCCCGGCGCGGTGCCGGCGGAGCAGCCGCAACACTACGTGCGCTTCGAGCGCGGTTTCGCGATGTCGATCACCGAGGTCACCGTGGCCGAGTTCCGCCGTTTCGTCGAGGCCAGCGGCGCGCGGCCGCGCGCGACCCGGCGCGGGCATTCGATCGTCTACGACGAACGCAGCGGCAATTTCGTGCGCCGCAGCGGCACCGACTGGCAATCGGACTACAACGGCGCGCGCGCCGCACCCAACAGCCCGGTGATGCACGTCAGCGTGCGCGATGCCGAGGCCTATGCGGCGTGGCTGTCGCTGCAGACCGGGCGCCACTACCGGCTGCCCAGCGAAGCCGAGTTCGAATATGCGCTGCGCGCCGGCAGCCGCGGCCGCTATCCGTGGGGCAACGCCGGCGTGCCGCCGCGCGGCAGCGGCAACTTCACCGGCGGCGGCGACGTCTCGCCCAGCGGCCGGCACTGGAACAACGCCTTCGTCGGCTACGCCGACGGCTTCTGGGGACCGGCCCCGGTCGCCAGCTTCAAGGCCAATGCCTGGGGCCTGCACGACATGGGCGGCAACCTCAGCGAATGGGTCGCCGATTGCTGGCATTCCAGCTACCGCCGCGCGCCCGCCGACGGCAACGCCTGGTACAACCCCGGCTGCCGTTCGCGGCTGGTGCGCGGCGGCAACTGGGCCAATGCGCCGGAGCAGACCCGCGCCGCCTGGCGGCTGATGCAGGACTCCGACACCACCAGCGCCCGGGTCGGTTTCCGCCTGGTGCGCGGAATTTGACGCGCCCGCGCGGCCGCGGCGGCTACAGTGCGGCGCACGGGCAGGCGCCGTCGCCACCCACCAGCCAGCAAGGGGATTGGACATGAGCAACGTCTTCGGCCGCCAGGGCGGGGAGCAGGGCGGTAGCCGCCGCGGGCCGCTGGGCGGGCTGCGCTGGCTGGTGCTGCTGGGCTTCGCCGTGTACGCGGGGTTCTACTGGTTCTCCAATCGCAGCGAAGATCCGTATACCGGCGAGAAGGTGCTGATCGACAGTTCGCTCGGCGTGGAGGACGAGAAGGCGCTGGGGCTGCAGGCCTACCAGGAGATCCTGGCGCAGGAGCGTCCGCTCGATCCGCAGTCGCAGGTGGCGCAGCAGGTGCGCGCGATCGCGCAGCGGCTGATCGCCAAGGTCGACGTGGTCGAGGATGCGTTGGCCGCCGAACACGGCATGCAGGCCAAGCACTATGCGCGCGGTTTCGATTGGGACGTCAACGTGATCGAGTCCGAGCAGGCCAATGCGTTCTGCCTGCCGGGCGGCAAGATGGCGGTCTACACCGGCCTGCTGCCGGTGGCCAGGAACGCCGACGCGGTGGCGGTGGTGATGGGCCACGAGATCGCGCACGCATTGCTGCGCCATGGCGCGCAGCGCATGGCGCAGCAGAAGCTGACCCAGATCGGGCAGATGGCCGGCGCGGCCAGCGGCATGGACCCGCAACAGCAGCAGATGGCGATGGCGGCGATGGGCTACGGCTACCTGCTGCCGTACGCGCGCAGCCACGAGACCCAGGCCGACGAGGTCGGGCTGATGCTGGCCGCGGCGGCCTGCTTCGATCCGCAGGAAGCCATTCCGCTGTGGGAGCGGATGAGCGCCAGCAGCGGCGGCCAGGCGCCGCCGGAGTTCTCCTCCACCCACCCGAATCCGGGCACGCGGATCCAGAACCTGCAGGCGCTGATGCCCAAGGCGATGGAATACAGGCAGCGCTTCTGCGAAACGGCGAAGACTGCGCAGCGGTAGCGGTAGTCGGCGTCGTAGGCGTGGCGCTCGCGCGCTCGCGCGTGTCGTGCCTAACAGGACTGCGCACACGGTTGCGTGCGCAGTCCGCCGCCACTCGCCCGATCAGCGCGTGGACACCTGGGCCGGCGTCGTCGCCTCGGGCGCGACCAGCCCTTGCCCGATCGCCAGCAGTTCGACGAACTCGCGGCGGCTGCCGCTGCGGTCCTCGCCGGTCGCCGCGCGCGCCGCGCTGGCCACCTGCGCCCAGCTCCAGCCATCGATGTGCGTGCCGCCGCGCAGCAGGTCGGCGTAGGCGGCGACCGCGGCGGCGAAGCGCAGATCCGCGCTCGGCTGCGTCGTCGCCGAGGCGGTGGCGATCGTGCTCTGCAGCAGGCGGCTGCGTTCCTGACCGGGCAGCTTGTAGCGCAGCCGCAACTGCGCCAGTTCGCCGGCCTGGCGCGGCGCCTGCGGCTGCGCCGGTGCGGCATAGCGCAGGGCCGGCAGGCGCGGCGCCGCGCTGCCCACCGGGGTGATCTCGTACAGCGCGGTGACGCTGTGGCCGGCGCCGATGTCGCCGGCATCGACCTTGTCGTTGGCGAAATCCTCGCGTGCCAGCAGCCGGTTCTCGTAGCCGATCAGGCGGTACTCGGCGACCTGCGCCGGATTGAACTCGACCTGGATCTTGACGTCGCGGGCGATGGTCAGCAGCGTGGCCTGCATCTGCCGAACCAGCACCTTGTGCGCCTCGCGCGCCGAATCGATGTAGGCGTGGTTGCCGTCGCCGACGTCGGCCAGGCGCTCGGCCATCGCGTCGTTGTAGTTGCCGCGGCCGAAGCCGAGCGTGCTCAGCGCCACGCCGCTGCGGCGCTGGTCGGCGACCAGGGTCTCCAGCGCGTCCTGGTCGACGGTGCCGACGTTGAAGTCGCCGTCGGTGGCCAGAATCACCCGGTTGCTGCCGCCGGCGACGAAGCCCTGCCGCGCGGTCGCATAGGCCAGGCGGATGCCGTCGCCGCCGTTGGTGCTGCCGCCGGCCTGCAGCCGCTCCAGCGCGGCGAGGATCTCGGCATGGCGGTCGCCGGGCGTCGGCGGCAACACCAGCCCGGCGGAGCCGGCGTAGACCACGATCGAGACCCGGTCCTGCGCGCGCAGCTGCGGCACCAGCATGGCGAAGGCCTGCTTGAGCAGGGGCAGCTTGTCGGCCGAGGCCATCGAGCCGGAGGTGTCGATCAGGAACACCAGATTCGCCGGCGGCAACGCCTGGCGCGGCACGTCGTAGCCCTTGATGCCGATCATCAGCAACTGCCGCTGCGGATTCCACGGCGCGGTGGCCAGTTCGGTGGTGACGCGGAACGGCGTGTCGGTATCGCGCGGGGCCGGATGCGCGTAGTCGAAGTAGTTGATGAATTCCTCGGCGCGCACCGCGTCGGCTGGCGGACGCTGGCCGTCGTGCAGCATGCGCCGCACGTTGGTGTAGCTGCCGGTGTCCACGTCGATCGAGAAGGTGGACAGCGGTTGCTCGCGCGCGCTGTGCACGGGGTTGTCGGACGCGTGCTGGTAGTGCTCGCGATCGGCTTGCGGCGGCTGCGCGCTCAGCGGCATGCGCTTGGCCACCGCATTGCGTGCGTACGATTGTGCCGGCGCGATGGCCCGGGCCGGTGGAGCGGGCGGCGCGGGCGCCGACACCAGTCGCGGTTCGGATCTTGCGCTGCCTTCGAGCAGCAGCTGCGACGACGCGTACGTTTCGGTGGTGCTGGCGGCATCCGCCGATGCCGATGCCGGCGCCGGCGTGGCGGTGCGTTCGTCGGCGGTGCTGCATCCGGCCAGCAGCGTTGCGAGGATCAGGCAGGTCAGGGTGGGGCGGTGCAGGCGTGGGTGCATGGCGGTGCGCTCGGTGTTGGTCCAAGGCTGCAAACGCGCGACGGACGGAATCGGGGTTGGGCCGGCGCTCCCTGCCGTGCGCGCGGCGCATGCCTTCACGCTGGATGCGCCTGGTTTGCACATGGCCTGGCAACGGCGGGTGCATCATGCGCCCATCGCCACCGGGAGCATTCGCCATGAACCGCCTCTTGCCGCCGTTGCTCGGACTGGCCGTGCTGCTGGCAGGCTGCGCCACCAACCGCCTCAGCGATGCCGAGCGCCTGTCGCTGTACCGCGCCAACGCCGGCGCGCCGGTGCGCCACTTCCAGTACTTCAACCGGCTCAGCGGCTGGACCGCGCTGGGCGACAGCGCGCTGGCGGTGTGGACGCGCCCGAACCAGGCCTATCTGCTGGAGCTCAGCGGCCGCTGCATGGATCTGGATTTCGCTCCGTCGATCGCCATCACCCATTTCGGCAATCGGGTTTCGGCGCGGTTCGACGACGTCATCGTGTTCGGCGGTTCCGCGCGCACGATCCGGCTGCCGTGCCGCATCCAGAGCGTCCGTCCGCTCGACGTGAAGGCGCTGCGGATGTCGGAGAAGGAGTTGCGCGAGGCGAAGATGCAGGCGCGCACGGAGCAGGCGCCGGACGAGAAGGCGTCCGAGGAGAACGCGCCGGACGAATAGCGCCGGCGCCAGGCATCGTGCGCGCCGCGGCGCGCACGGCTCAGGATTCCTGTTCGGGTTCCACGTAGCCTTCGGGCTTGGCGGCGCCGCCCTGGAACAGGAATTTCTCCAGTTCCGTCTCCAGGAACGCGCGGTGCTTGGGGTCGCGCGGCGACAAGCGGTTCTCGTTGATCAGCATGGTCTGGTGCGCCAGCCATGCCTGCCAGCCGGCCTTGCCGATCTGCGCGAACACGCGCTGGCCGAGTTCGCCGGGATACGGCACGTAGTCGAGGCCTTCGGCGTCGCGTTGCTGGTACTGGCAAAAGACGGTGCGGGGCATGGCGGTTCCTGGTGGCGCGGCGGGCGACGATCAGAGGCCGTCGAGCAGTTTGCGGATCGGCGCGGGCAGGCCGAGCGCGGACAAGTCGGCACGCGCGACCCAGCGCAGGTCGTCATTGTCGCGCACTGCGTCGCGCAAGGCGACCTTGCGCAGGCGCAGCGGCTGCAGGTGCAGGCGATAGTGGCTGAAGGTGTGGACGATGGGCGGCATCGGTTCGGCGTCGTCGAAGGCGCGGCCGCGGGTCTCGCGCTCGAGCCAGGCGCGCAATTCGGTCTCGCTGTCCGCCTGCGGCAGCGTCCACAGCGAAGCCCAGATGCCGCTCGGCGGACGCCGCTGCAGCAGCAGTTCGCCGGCGGCGTTCTCCAGCAGCAGCGCCAGCGCCTCGCGCTCGGGCAGGGTCTTGCCCGGCTTGGGCGTGGGCAGCGCCTCGACCAGGCCGTCGCGACGCGCCACGCAGTCGTCCTGCAGCGGGCACAGCACGCAGGCCGGGTTGGCGCGGGTGCACAGGGTCGCGCCGAAATCCATCTGCGCCTGGGTGTAGTCGGCCATGCGCCCGTCGGCGACCGCGGCCACGTGCGCCTGCGCGATCGCCCACAGCGGCTTCTCCACCGCCGGCAGGCCCGGATAGCCGGCGATGCCGTGGTAGCGGGTCAGCACGCGCTTGACGTTGCCGTCCAGGATCGGGAAGCGATCGTTCCAGGCCTGGCTCAGAATCGCCCCGGCGGTGCTGCGGCCGATCCCGGGCAGCGCGTGCAGCGCGTCGAAATCGCGCGGCAGCTCGCCGCCGTGCAGTTCCACGCAGCGCTTGGCGGCGGCGTGCAGGTTGCGCGCGCGGGCGTAGTAGCCCAGCCCGGCCCACTGCGCCATCACCGCATCGGTGCCGGCCGCGGCCAGGTCGGGCAGGGTCGGGAAGTGCTGCAGGAAGCGCAGGAAATACGGGATCACCACCGCGACCTGGGTCTGCTGCAGCATGATTTCCGACAGCCATACCCGGTAGGGACTGCGCGGATGCTGCCAGGGCAGGTCGTGGCGGCCGGAGCGGTCGAACCAGGCGAGCAGGCGGGGGGCGAAGGTGTCTGGGGGCTGGCTCATGCTGGCAGGATGTCGTTCCTTCTCCCATCGGGAGAAGGTGCCCCGAAGGGGCGGATGAGGGTACGGGCGAAGCCTGTGCGGTTCGGGCAGCGCAAGTGCCTGCGCCAGTGGACTTCGCCGTACCCTCACCCCAACCCCTCTCCCGGTGGGAGAGGGGCTTTAGGTCAGGCGCCGAGCGCTTCGGGCAGTAGGGCGTCGACGAAGGCTTCGGCGTCGAACACGCGCAGGTCTTCCGGGCGCTCGCCGATGCCGGCGAAGCGGATCGGGATGCCGAACTCGCGCGCCAGCGCGAACACCACGCCGCCCTTGGCGGTGCCGTCGAGCTTGGTCACCACCAGCCCGGTGACGCCGACCGCGGCGTGGAACTGGCGCAGCTGCGACAGCGCGTTCTGGCCGGTGGTGCCGTCGATCACCATCAGCACTTCGTGCGGCGCGGCCGGGTCGATCTTGCCGAGCACGCGGCGGATCTTGCCCAGTTCGTTCATCAGCCCGGTCTGGGTGTGCAGGCGCCCGGCGGTGTCGGCGATCAGCACCTCGGTGCCGCGCGCCTTGCCGGCCTGCAGCGCATCGAACGCGACCGAGGCGGCGTCGGCGTTCTGGCCTTGCGCGATCACGGTCACGCCGTTGCGGTCGCCCCAGGCCTGCAGCTGCGCCACCGCGGCGGCGCGGAAGGTGTCGCCGGCGGCCAGCATCAGGCTGTGGCCCTCGTCCTTGAAGCGCTTGGCCAGCTTGCCGATGGTGGTGGTCTTGCCGACGCCGTTGACGCCGACGGTGAGCACCACGAAGGGCTTGGCGCTGCGGTCGATCTGCAGCGGCCTGGCGACCGGCTGCAGGATCGCGATCAGGTCGGCGCGCAGCGCCCGCAGCAGCGCCTGCGCGTCGACGAATTCGCGCGCCTTCATGCGCTTGCGCAGGTTCTCGATCAGCGCCGTGGTCGCCGGCACGCCGACGTCGGCGCTGATCAGCGCGGTCTCGATCTCGTCGAGCAGGTCGTCGTCGAGCTTCGGGTTGCGCGAGAACAGGCCGCCGAAGCTGCGCGCGATGGTGCTGTTGCGCAGGCGTTCGCGCCAACCGGACTTGCCGGCCGCGGCGGCGGGCGGCGCGTCGGCGCGTACGTCGAAGGCCGCCGCGAAGGCAGCGGCCGGATCGGCAAGCGGCGCCGCCGCAGCCGGGGCCGCCATTGGCGCCGGCACGCGCGTCTCGGGCGGCGGCGTGGGTGCCTGCGGCGGGAGCGCGACGTGGCCGGGCGCGGGGATGGGATCGGGCGCGGCCGTGGGCGCATCGCGCAGGGCGGTGGGCGCGGCTACCTCGGGCGGCGGCGATGCCGGAGCGGCTTCGGCCGCGGGTGCAGGAGGTGCAGCCGGCGCCGGCGTTGCGGCTTCAGTTGCTGCTTCGCCGGCCGACTTGGGGAAGGCGGCGGCCAGTTCCTCGATGCTGTAGCGCTGGGTGCTGCGGCTGTCGCCAGCGTTGTCCTGAGGCTTGTTGCGGCGGAATAGGCTGACCATGGGTAACGCGTGGACCTTAAACCACGAATGCTACCACTTGCGCCTGTTAGGCCCTTGTGGGGCCGGGATCGGGGATTCGGGATTGGAGATTCGCAAGGGCGCTGCATTGCGGAGTTGCGGGAACGCCGCTTTTACGAATCCCGAATCCCGAATCCCCAATCCCGGCCCCTCAGAGCTTCCCCTTCATCGACCGGTAGTCCCGCGGCGTCATCCCCACCGTGGCCTTGAACTGGCGCGCGAACGCGCTCTGGTCGGCGAAGCCGCAGGCCTGGCCGATGCTGGCGATGCTGTCCTCGCCGTGCAGCAGGCGCATCGCCGCTTCGATCCGCATCTTGGTCAGCAGTTGCTGCGGGGTCAGCTGGAACACGCGGCGGAAGTGCCGCTCCAGCTGCGCCACCGACAGTTCCGCCAGGTCGGCCAGGGTCTGCACGCGCAGGTTGTCGCCGTAGTGGATCTGCATGTGCTCCATCGCGCGGCTGATGCGTTCGTAGGCGGAGTGGCGGCTGTCGGGCTGGCCCAGGTCGCGGGAGATGCCGACCACGCCGATCACCTCGTTGTGCTCGCACAGCGGGCGCTTGAAGGTCAGGCACCAGCCGGGGGTGCGGTTCGGGAACAGGTGCACTTCCAGCTGGTTCTCGATCATCTCCCCGCACAGCACGCGCCGGTCCTGCATCAGGTAGCTGCCGCCCAGCGGCAGCGGGAACACTTCCAGCGCCGATTTGCCGATCAGGTCGGTGCGGTATTTCTTGCCCAGGCGCCGCACCAGGGTCAGGTTGACGTGGGTGTAGCGGCCGTCGCGGTCCTTGACGAAGAACACCACGTCCGGCAACGCATCGAACAGCGTCTGCATTTCCAGCGCCGAAATCATCGTCTCCATCTGCATTCACCGGGCGGTTGTAGGCTGTTGCGACAGGTACGCCGCGGCGTACCCCTGTAGGTCGATCCTAGCCTATGTGGGGCGCCCCGGGCGATTGGGGTTGTGCGAACTTCCGCATTTATGACAGGCAAACGCTGCTAGCCCGCGGCAGCCCGGAATGTGAGCATGGGCTTATGCATACACTCGATGTGATCGACTCGCATACCGGCGGCGAACCGACCCGTGTCGTCGTCGCCGGCTTCCCCGACCTGGGCACCGGCCCGCTGGCGCAACGGCGCGATCTGTTCCGCGATCGCTTCGATCGCTGGCGCAGCGCCATCGCCTGCGAGCCGCGCGGCTCGGACACGATGGTCGGCGCGCTGCTGCTGCCGCCGATCGCCGCCGACGCCTGCGCCGCGGTGATCTTCTTCAACAACGTCGGCTACCTGGGCATGTGTGGCCACGGCACCATCGGCCTGGTGCGCACGCTGGCCGACATGGGCCGGCTGGCGCCAGGCACGCACCGCCTCGAGACCCCGGTGGGCACGGTCGGGGTGGAACTGCACGGCGACGGACGGGTGTCGGTGGACAACGTGGAGAGCTACCGCCACGCCACCGGCATCGAAGTGCAGGTGCCCGGCTACGGCCGCGTGCGCGGCGACGTGGCCTGGGGGGGCAACTGGTTCTTCATCACCGAGCAGACCCCGTGCGCGCTGGAACTGCGCAACCAGCGCGCGCTGACCGCCTACACCGAGGCGCTGCGGCTGGCGCTGGAGGCGGCCGGCATCCGCGGCGCCGACGACGGCGAGATCGACCATATCGAGATCAACGGCCCGGCGCCGGACGCCAGCGCCGATGCGCGCAACTTCGTGCTGTGCCCGGGGCTGGCCTACGACCGCTCGCCGTGCGGCACCGGCACCAGCGCCAAGCTGGCGTGCCTGGCCGCCGACGGCAAGCTGGCCGCCGGCCAAGTGTGGCGCCAGCAGGGCATCCTCGGCAGCCTGTTCGAAGCCAGCTACGTGCCGGGCACCCGCGGCGTGCTGCCGCGGATCACCGGGCAGGCCCACCTCACCGCGCGCGCGCAGCTGCTGATCGATCCGCAGGATCCGTTCGCCTGGGGCATCGGCGCCGAATGAGCGGCTTCGACCTGATCGTCGTCGGCGCCGGCATCGTCGGCGCAGCCTGCGCCGATGCGGCGGCCGCCGCCGGCCTGCGGGTGGCGATCGTCGAGTCGGGCAGCATCGGCGGCGGCTCCACCGCCGCGGCGATGGGCCATCTGGTGGCGATGGACGACGACCCCGCGGAACTGGCGCTGTCGGCGTATTCGCTGCGCCTGTGGGAACAATTCGCGCAGCTGCCGGAGGCCGAGTACAGCCGCTGCGGCACGCTGTGGGTGGCGCGGCAGGCGCGCGAGCTGGAGGCGATCCCGGCCAAGATCCAGCGCCTGGCCGCCGCCGGCGTGCGTGCCGAGGCGATCGGCGCCGAGGCGCTGTACCAGCTGGAACCGGCGTTGGTGCCGGGGCTGGCCGGCGGCATGCGGGTGGCCGCCGAGGCGGTGGTGTACCCGCCGCGGATGGCGCGGCACCTGGTCGGGCGCGCGCTCGCCGCCGGTGCGCAGCTTTTCGCCGGGCGCCGCGCGCTGGCGCTGGCCGCCGACGGGCTGCGCCTGGACGATGGCAGCCGCCTGAGCGGGCCGGTGCTGGTCGCCACCGGCTGCGCGCTGCCGGAGCTGCTGCCGGAACTGCCGATGCGCGCGCGCAAGGGCCAGTTGGTGATCACCGACCGCTATCCCGGCTTCGTCGGCCATCAGTTGCTGGAGCTGGGCTATGCCGACAGCGCGCACGGCAGCGACGGCAGCAGCGTGGCGTTCAACGTGCAGCCGCGGCCGACCGGACAGATCCTGATCGGCTCCTCGCGCGAATTCGATGCCAGCGACCGCGGCGTGTCGATGCCGATGCTGCAGCGCATGCTCGAGCGCGCGTTCGCGTTCCTGCCCGGGCTGCGCCAGCTGCAGGCGATCCGGGTCTGGACCGGGCTGCGTCCGGCCACGCCGGACGGCCGTCCGTATCTGGGCGCGGTGCCGCAGCGCAACGGCGTGTGGGTCGCCGCCGGCCACGAAGGCCTGGGCGTGACCACCGCGCTGGGCAGCGCGCGGCTGTTGCTGGATCTGCTGCTGCAGCGCCCGCCCGCACTGGACCCGGCGCCGTTCGCGCCGGCGCGGGCGCTGTCGTGAGCGCGCCGATGCTGCGCCTGCAGGTCAACGGCCAGGCCCTGGAAGTGCTGGCCGGCAGCAGCGTGGCCGCGGCGGTGGCGCAGGTCGCGGTGCATTTCCGCCGCTCGCGCAGCGGCCAGCCGCGCGCGCCGCTGTGCGGCATGGGCGTGTGCAGCGAATGCCGGGTGCGCATCGACGGCGTCGGCCAGTTGCGCGCCTGCATCACCCCGGCGCGCGACGGCATGCAGGTGTGGACCGATGGCTGAGCCGCGCGCGCTGCATTACGACGTGGTCGTGGCCGGCGCCGGTCCGGCCGGGCTGGCGGCGGCGTTGGCCGCGGCCGGGAACGGCCGGCGCGTGGCGCTGGTCGACCTGCAGGCGCGCGCCGGCGGCCAGATCTGGCGCCACGACGTCGCCCACGCGCCGCCGCGGCTGGCCGCGCGCGTGCTGGCGCAGTTGGCGGCGAGCAAGATCGAATTCCTGTCGCAGACCCAGTTGCTGATGGCGCAGGACCGGCAACTGCTGGCCGATGGCCCGCAGGGCGCGCGCTGGATCGGCTACGACGCGCTGGTGCTGGCCACCGGTGCGCGCGAACTGCTGCTGCCGTTCCCGGGCTGGACCTTGCCCGGCGTCACCGGCGCCGGCGGCGCGCAGGCGCTGGCCAAGCAGGGCTGGCCGCTGGCCGGCAAGCGCGTGCTGGTCGCCGGCAGCGGTCCGCTGCTGCTGGCCAGCGCGGCGACGCTGCGCCGGCATGGCGCGCAGGTGCTGGGCATCGTCGAACAGGCGCCGCTGCGCGCGCTGGCCGGCTTCGCCGCGCAGTTGCCGTGGCGCTGGCCGGACAAGGCGCTGCAGGCGCTGGCGCTGCGCGCGCAACTGGCCGGCGTCGGCTACCACAGCGGCAGCGTGGTGCTGGCCGCGCACGGCGAGGGCCAACTGCAGTCGGTGGAGATCGACGGCCCGCGCGGCCGCCGCCGCATCGACTGCGATCAGCTGGCGGTGGGCTACGGCCTGGTGCCGAACGTGGAGCTGGCGCAGCTGCTCGGCTGCCGCCTGGCGCACAGCGGCGCGCATCCGTGCGTGGCGGTGGACGCGCAACTGCGCACCAGCGTCGAGGGCGTGTACGCGGCCGGCGAAGCGCTGGGCATCGGCGGCCGCGACTGCGCGCGGGTCGAAGGCGCCATCGCCGGGCACCTGGCGGCCGGGCAGGGCGCCGCCGCGCAGGCGCTGCACCCGCAACGGCGGCGCGCGCGCGCGTTCGCCACCTTGCTGCAGCGCCACTTCGCGCTGGACCCGCGTATCCACGCGCTGGCCGCGCCGGACACGCTGGTGTGCCGCTGCGAGGACGTGCCGCTGTCGGCGCTGCGCGGCTACGACGATCTGCGCGACGCCAAGCTGGCCACGCGTTGCGGCATGGGCGCCTGCCAGGGCCGCATCTGCGGCAGCGCGCTGACCGAGCTGGGGCTGGCGCCGCGGCACGACGATTTCTCCGACGACGGCCGCCGGCCGCCGCTGTTCCCGGTGCGGCTGGCCGCGCTGGCCGATTGCCTGCCCAGCGCTTCCCCTCCCGACCACTCCTTCCCAACCCTCGACAAGGTGTAATCCCATGAGCAAGGCTTCCTTCTGGTACGGCGTGCTGCCGGCCATCACCACTCCGTTCAATGCCGACGGCAGCATCGACCACGCGTTCCTGGCCAAGCATGCGCAGGTCATGGTCGACGCCGGCTGCACCGCGATCGTGCCGCTGGGTTCGCTCGGCGAAGCGGCCACGCTCAGCTTCGACGACAAGGTCGCGGTCCTGAAGACCCTGGTGCAGGCGCTGGACGGCCGCATCCCGGTGGTGCCGGGCATCGCCGCGCTGTCCACCGACGAGGCCGTGCGCCTGGCGCAGGCCGCCAAGCAGGTCGGCTGCGGCGGGATCATGGTGCTGCCGCCGTACGTGTACTCCACCGACTGGCGCGAGATGGGCGCGCATGCGCGTGCGGTGATCGCCGCCACCGACCTGCCGGTGATCCTGTACAACAACCCGGTGGCCTACAAGACCGATTTCAGCCCGGCGCAGATCGCCGAACTGGCCGCCGAATTCCCGAACCTGCAAGCGGTCAAGGAATCCTCCGGCGACGTGCGCCGCTTCGCCGCGCTGGGCGAGCTGCTCAACGACCGCCTGGTGCTGCTGGTGGGCATGGACGATGCGATCGTCGAAGGCCTCAGCATGGGCGCCAAGGGCTGGATCGCCGGCCTGGTCAACGCGTATCCGAAGGAGTCGGTGAAGCTGTTCGAGCTGGCCCGCGACGGCGGCTATCCGGCGGCCAAGGCGCTGTACGACTGGTTCCTGCCGCTGCTGCGCCTGGACACCGTGCCCAAGTTCGTGCAGCTGATCAAGCTGGTGCAGGAGAAGGTCGGCCTGGGCAGCGAGCGCGTGCGCGCGCCGCGCCTAGTCGTCGACGGTGCCGAGCGCGAAGCGGCGCTGAAGGTGATCGACCACGCCATCGCCACCCACCCCGGGCTCTGAGATGAGCATGCAGCCGCTGTTGCTCGCCGGCCACTGGCAGCCCTCGCTGGAACTGCGCGGCAGCTTCCGCGCCGAGGACCCGCGCGACGGGAACGCATTCGGCCCGGAGTTCCCGGTCAGCGGCGCCGCCGACCTGGAAGCGGCGCTGAGCGCGGCGGTGCTGGTCGCCGACGCGCTGGCCGCGGCGTCGCCCGAGCGCATCGCCGGCTTCCTCGACAGCTACGCCGCGGCGATCGAGGCCGATGTGGAGCAGCTGGTCGCGCTGGCGCATGCCGAGACCGGCCTGCCGGTCGAGCCGCGCCTGGCCAAGGTGGAACTGCCGCGCGCCAGCGGCCAGTTGCGCCAGGCCGCGCAGGCGGTGCGCAGTCATAGCTGGACGCAGCCGGTGATCGACACCGCGGCCGGGCTGCGTGCGCAGCTGGGGCCGCTGCACAAGCCGGTGCTGGTGTTCGGCCCGAACAACTTCCCGTTCGCGTTCAATGCGGTGGCCGGCAGCGATTTCGCCTCGGCGATCGCCGCGCGCAATCCGGTCATCGCCAAGGCGCATCCCTCGCACCCGGCCACCAGCCAGCGCCTGGCGCAGCTCGCGCACCAGGCACTGCTGGACAACGGCCTGCCGGCCGCGGCGGTGCAGCTGCTGTACCACTTCGACAACGCGCTGGGCCTGGAGCTGGCCGGCGATCCGCGGCTGGGCGCGATCGGCTTCACCGGCAGCCGTGCCGGCGGGCTGGCGCTGAAGGCCGCGGCCGACCGCGCCGGCGTGCTGGCCTACGTCGAGCTGTCCAGCGTCAATCCGGTGTTCCTGCTGCCGGGCGTGCTGGCCGAGCGCGGCACGGCGCTGGCGCAGGAATTCTTCTCTTCGTGCACGATGGGCAGCGGCCAGTTCTGCACCAATCCCGGCATCCTGGTGGTGCCCGAGGGCGAGGCCGGCGATGCGTTCGTCGCCGCAGCCGCGGCGCACTTCGCCGGTGCCGCGCCGAGCCTGCTGTTCTCGCGCGGCGTGCTCGAGCACCTGCAACGCGGCGTGGCCACGCTGCGCGACGCCGGTGCCGCGCTGCTGGCCGGCGGCGACGCGGCAGCGGCGCCGGGCTACCGGCATGCGCCGACCCTGCTGCAGGTCTCGGCGCAGGCCTTCCTGCAACAGCCCGAGGCGCTGCAGGCCGAGGCGTTCGGCCCGGTCAGCCTGGTGGTGCGTGTCGCCGGCCTGGCGGAAATGACCGCGCTGGCGCACAGCCTGGAGGGCAACCTCACCGGCACCGTGTACCGTGCCGCCGACGGCAGCGACGACGTGCTGTTCGCCGCGGTGGCCGCGGCGCTGCGGCCGCGGGTGGGGCGCCTGATCTGCAACAAGATGCCGACCGGCGTGGCGGTCAGCGCGGCGATGAATCACGGCGGGCCGTACCCGAGCACCGGCCATCCGGGCTTCACCGCGGTCGGCATGCCGGCCGCGATCCGCCGCTTCGCCGCGCTGCACAGCTACGACGGGCTGCCCGATGCGCTGCTGCCGGCACTGCTGCGCGACCGCAATCCCGGCGCCGTGCAGCGGCTGATCGACGGCCACTGGAGCACCGCCGACGTGGGGCAGGCGACATGAGCGCGGCGCAGATCGGCGGGCTGAGCCTGGCCATGGCGCAGGCGCAGCTGGCGCCGTGGCCGACCCCGGCGCCGCCGATCCAGCCGCAGGAATACCAGCAGCGGCTGGCGCAGGCACGCACCTTGCTGCGCGCGCACGGCGCCGATGCGCTGCTGATCGGCGCCGGCGCTTCGCTGCGCTATTTCACCGGCGTGCCGTGGGGTGCCAGCGAGCGCCTGGTGGCGATGCTGCTGACCGCCGAAGGCGATCCGCTGCTGATCTGCCCGGCGTTCGAGGAAGGCTCGCTGGACGCGGTGCTGCGCATCCCGGTGCGCAAGCGGCTGTGGGAAGAACACGAAGATCCGCATGCGCTGGTCGCCGAGGCGCTGAGCGAACTCGGCGCGCAGGCGCTGGCGTTGGATCCGGGCATCGCCTTCGCGGTGCACAGCGGGTTGAGCGCGGTGCTGGACAGGGTCGCGATCCGCGACGCGACACCGATCGTGGATGGCTGCCGCATGCGCAAGTCGGCCGCGGAGCTGGCGTTGATGCAGCAGGCCTGCGACATGACCCTGCAGGTGCAGCGCCTGGCCGCGGGCCTGGTCCACGAAGGCATCACCACCGCCGAACTGGTGCGCTTCATCGACCAGGCGCACCGCGCGCTCGGCGCCGACAACGGCTCCACCTTCTGCATCGTGCAGTTCGGCCATGCCACCGCCTATCCGCACGGCATCCCCGGGGTGCAGGCGCTGCGGCCGGGCGAACTGGTGCTGATCGATACCGGCTGCACCGTGCACGGCTACCACTCCGACATCACCCGCACCTACATCTTCGGCGAACCGAGCGAGAAGCAGCGGCGCATCTGGCAGCTGGAGCACGATGCGCAGGCCGCCGCGTTCGCCGCGGTGCGTCCGGGTGTGAGCTGCGCGGCGGTGGACCAGGCGGCGCGCGAGGTGCTGCAGGCGGCGGGCCTGGGGCCCGACTATCGCTTGCCGGGACTGCCGCACCGCACCGGCCATGGCTGCGGCATGAGCATCCACGAGGCGCCGTACCTGGTGCGCGGCAATGCGTTGCCGCTGGCGCCGGGCATGTGCTGCAGCAACGAACCGATGATCGTGGTGCCGGGCGAGTTCGGCGTGCGCCTGGAAGACCATTTCTACGTCACCGAACACGGCGCGCAGTGGTTCACGCCGCCGTCGCCGGCGATCGATCGGCCGTTCGCCTGATGCGCGCGGCGGCCGCCAGCGCCTTGCGCCGCTCGCGCGTGCCGCCGCCCGCGTTCCACCTGTTTGCCGGAGTCCGCCGATGAGATGCGTCCGTCTGTTCGTCCCCGGTGCGCTGGCCGCGGCGTTGCTGGTGGCCTGCCAGCCGGCCACGCCACCGCAGCCGGCCACCGCCACAGCTACCGCGGCGCCGCTGCAGAAGCCCGACGAAGCCTTCGCCGCCTTGCTCGACGCGCAGTGGCAGTACCAGCTCGAACATCATCCGGAGTTCGCCAGCATTATCGGCGACACGCGCTACAACGATCGCTGGAGCGATTATTCGCCAGCGGCGCTGCAGGCCGAGCGGCAGGCCACCGCCGAGTTCCTGAAGCGCTTCGAGGCGGTGGATGCGACGGCGCTGTCGGCGCAGGACCAGCTGAGCCTGCAGATGATGCTGCGCCAGTTGCGCGATCGGCTGGAGGCGATCGCGCTGAACAACGACGCGATGCCGCTGGAGCCGGTCGGCGGCATCCAACTGGCGTTGCCGGGCTATGCGCAGGCGTTCCCGTTCGCCAGCGTCAAGGACTACGAGGACTACATCAAGCGCCTGCAGGCGATCCCGGCCCTGCTCGACCAGGTGGTGGCGCTGTCGCGCGCCGGCGCCAAGGACGGGCTGGTGCAGCCCAAATACCTGCTAGAGCGCATTCCGGCGCAGGTGCGCGAGATCGCCGCGCCGGCCGGGGCCGACAGCCCGTTCGCGCTGCCGCTGCAGACGTTCCCCGACGCGGTGCCGGCGGCCGAGCGCGCGCGCCTGCGTGCGGCGATGCTCGCGGCGATCGACCAGCAGGTGCGTCCGGCCTACGCCAAGCTGGCCGATTTCGTCGCCGACGAATACGCACCGCAGGGCCGCGCCCACGAAGGGCTGTGGTCGCTGCCCGATGGCGAGCGCCGCTACCGCTACGCGATCCATACCCAGACCACCACCGACAAGTCGCCCGAGCAGATCCACCAGATCGGCCTGGCCGAAGTGGCGCGCATCGAGGGCGAGATGAGCGCGATCGCCAAACAGCTCGGCTATGCCGACCTGGCCGCGCTGCGCGAGGCGGTGGCGCGCGACCGCAGGTTCTTCGCCAGTTCGCGCGAGCAGATTCTGCAGCGCTACCGCGACGACATCGCGCAGATGCAGCCGCAGCTGCCCAAGCTGTTCGGCACCTTGCCGAAGACGCCGCTGGAAGTGCGCGCGATGGCCGAGTTCCGCAGCACCGCGCCGGGCGCCGAGTATTGGCAGAGCGACGCGCAAGGCAGCAAGCCGGCGCTGGTGATGGTCAACACCAGCGACTACGCGCAGCGCACCCTGGTCAACATCGAGGCCACCGCGTATCACGAGGGCGTGCCCGGCCATCACCTGCAGATCTCGCTCGCGCAGACCCTGCCGCTGCCGCCGTTCCGCCAGCAGTCCGGCTACAACGCCTACGTCGAAGGCTGGGCGCTGTACGCCGAGCGGCTGGGCAAGGACGTGGGCTTCTACAAGGACCCGTACAGCGACTACGGCCGCCTGGCCGGCGAGCTGCTGCGCGCCAACCGGCTGGTGCTGGACACCGGCGTGCACTACAAGCGCTGGACCCGGCAGCAGATGATCGCGTTCTTCCACGCGCATCCGTCCGACGACGAACCCAGCATCCAGGCCGAGACCGACCGCTACATCGCCTGGCCGGGCCAGGCGCTGGGCTACAAGCTCGGCGAACTCGACATCCTGGCGCTGCGCGAGAAGGCCAAGCGCGAACTCGGCGCGGGTTTCGACATCCGCGCCTTCCACGACCAGATCCTCGGCGGCGGCGCGATGCCGCTGGACCTGCTGGATGCGCGCATCGACGCGTGGATCGCGCAGGTCAAGGCCGCTGCGATCGCCACCCCGGAGAAAGCCCAATGAGCCTGAGTTCCCGACTTCGCGCGCCGCTGCTGCTGGCGATCATCTGCACGCTTGCGGGGCAGGGCGCCGCCACTGCGGCCGAACCCGCGCAGGCCGCCGCAGCGACCACCAGCGACACCGGCGCGCGCTTCAAGGCGTTGTACCTGCGCGAGTGGAAATGGCGCCAGGAGCAGTCCGCAGGCGCCGACGACGAGGACAGCCAGGGCGCCGCGGCCGACCATCTGCCCAAGGTCGACCTGGCCACGCAGAACCAGCGCACCGCGTATTGGCAGCAGGTGCTGCGCGAGCTCGATGCGATCGCGCCGGCGCAGCTGTCGGCGCAGGACCAGGTGAACTACCAGGTCTACCGCCAGCAGATCGCGGTGTTCCTGGACCAGCAACGCTTCCGCGCTTGGGAGATGCCGTTCAACAGCGACACCGCGTTCTGGAGCAATCTCGGCTTCAGCGCGCGCGCCACGCTGCGCACTCGCGACGACTACCAGCGCTACCTGAAGGTGCTGGCCGACATCCCGCGCTACTTCGACGAGCAGATCGTCAACATGCGCGCCGGCCTGGCGCGCGGATTCAGCCAGCCGAAGGTGACGTTGGCCGGCCGCGACCAGTCGATCGCCGACGTGGCCTCGGCCAGCGGCGAGGCCAACCTGTTCTACACCCCGTTCAAGCAGATGCCGGCCAGCATCCCGGCCGACGCGCAGGCGCAATTGCGGCAGCAGGCGCTGGACGCGATCGCGCACAGCGTGGTGCCGGCCTACACCGACCTGCTGCGCTTCATGCGCGAGGAATACCAGCCCAAGGCGCGCAGCACGCTCGCCGGCGAGGCGTTGCCGGACGGCAAGGACTATTACCGCGCGCAGATCCGCGAGTTCACCACGCTGGACCTGTCGCCTGAGCAGATCCACCAGATCGGGCTGCGCGAAGTGGCCAAGCTGCGCAAGGACATGGACCAGACCATCGTCGCCAGCGGCTTCGTCGCGCCGCCGGGGCAGGCGACCTTCCCGGCGTTCCTGAAATTCCTGCGCACCGATCCGCAGTTCTATCCGAAGACGCCGGAGGAGCTGCTCAAGCAGGCGGCGTGGATCTCCAAGCGCGTGGACGCCAAGGTCGGCGACTACATCGGCCGGCTGCCGCGGCAGCGCTTCGCGATCGAGCCGGTGCCGGCGGACCTGGCGCCGTTCTACACCGGCGGCCGCGGCGGCCCGGGCATCTACCTGGTCAACACCTACGACCTGCCGTCGCGGCCGCTGTACAACCTGACCGCGTTGACCCTGCACGAATCCTCGCCCGGCCATGCGCTGCAGATGCCGCTGGCGGCCGAACAGCAGGGCCTGCCGGACTTCCGCCGCTACGGCTACATCTCCGCCTACGGCGAGGGCTGGGCGCTGTACTCGGAATACCTGGGGCAGGAGATGGGGATGTACGACACCGCGTACGACCGCTTCGGCTACCTGACCTACCAGATGTGGCGCGCCTGCCGGCTGGTGATCGACACCGGCATCCACCACAAGGGCTGGACCCGCGAGCAGGCGCAAGCCTACCTGCGCGACAACACCGCGTTGAGCGAACACGAGGTCACCACCGAAGTGGACCGCTACATCGCCTGGCCGGGGCAGGCGCTGTCGTACTACCTGGGTGAGCTGAAGATCATCGAATTGCGGCGCAAGGCGGAGGCCGCGCTGGGCGAGAAGTTCGACATCCGCGCCTTCCACGACGCGATCCTGGAAACCGGCTCGGTGCCGCTGCCGGTACTGGAGCAGCGCATCGACCGTTTCATCGCCGAGGGCGGCAAGTCGCCGTGGGCACAGGAGGCGTCAAAACAGTAGACATGACCAAAGCCCCGCTCCCATCGGGCGACGGAGCGCAGCTTGCCCGTCACTGGCGCGGGCCGGGGCGCGGAGCGGGGGGTGGGGTGAGGGTACGGCGCGAAGCCTCATGCGGTCGAAACGACACGAGGCTGCGCCCGTACCCTCATCCGCCCCTTCGGGGCACCTTCCCCCGAGAAGGGGGCCATGGTCCCGGGGGGAGAAGGGGGGGGCAGGGAAGCTTGCAATTGGAGCAGGAAGCACCTGGGCGCGTCGCTTTGAGCCCATCTCCCCCCGGGAGAGGGGTTGGGGTGAGGGTACGGCGCGAAGCCTCCTGCGGTCGGAACGACACGAGGCTTCGCCCGTACCCTCATCCGCCCCTGCGGGGCACCTTCTCCCGGGGGGAGAAGGGAACAACTGCAGGTAGTTAGGAATAGCCGGTTACAACTTTCCAGCGGGGGCAACATGGCCACACAAGGCAAGTTCCACAAGCGTCTGAGCCTGACCGACCTGACCTTCATCGGGCTCGGTTCGATCTTCGGTTCCGGTTGGCTGTTCTCGGCCAGCCACGTGTCGGCCATCGCCGGTCCGGCCGGCATCGTGTCGTGGATCGCCGGCGGCGTGGCGGTGCTGCTGCTGGGCCTGGTGTACTGCGAACTGGGCGCGGCGCTGCCGCGTGCCGGCGGCGTGGTGCGCTACCCGGAGTACTCGCACGGCGCGCTGCTCGGCTGGCTGATGGGCTTCATCACCCTGATCGCGTTTTCCAGCCTGATCGCGATCGAGGTCGAGGCCGCGCGGCAGTACGCCGCGGCGTGGTTCCCGTCGCTGAACCAGGCCGGCAGCAGCCATCCCAGCATCGCCGGGTGGCTGCTGCAGTTCGCGCTGCTGCTGGTGTTCTTCCTGCTCAACTACTTCAGCGTCAAGACCTTCGCCACCGCCAACAACATCGTCAGCGTGTTCAAGTTCCTGGTGCCGGTGTTGATCATCGTGCTGCTGATGGCGCACTTCAATCCGCAGAACCTGCACGTGCAGGGCTTCGCGCCGTTCGGCGCGGCCGGGGTGGAAGCGGCGATCTCGGCCGGCGGCATCATCTTCGCCTACCTCGGGCTGACCCCGATCGTGTCGGTGGCCAGCGAGGTGCGCGATCCGCAGCGCAACATCCCGATCGCGCTGATCCTGTCGGTGGCGCTGTCCACGGTCATCTACGTGCTGCTGCAGCTGGCGTTCCTGGGTAGCGTGCCGGGCAGCTATCTGGCGCAGGGCTGGGGCGGCATCGACAAGGCGTTCGCGCTGCCGTACCACGACATCGCGCTGGCGCTGGGCCTGGGTTGGCTGGCGGCGCTGGTGATCTGCGACGCGATGATCTCGCCCAGCGGCACCGGCAACATCTACATGAACGCGACCCCGCGCGTGGTCTATGGCTGGGCGCGCAGCGGCGGCTTCCTGCCGGTGCTGACCAAGGTGGACGCCAAGTCCGGCATCCCGCGCCCGGCGCTGTGGCTGAGCCTGGCGATGTCGGTGTTCTGGACCCTGCCGTTCCCGTCGTGGGAGACGCTGATCCAGGTGGTGTCGGCGGCGCTGGTGCTGAGCTATGCGGTGGCGCCGGTCACCGTGGCCGCGCTGCGGCGCAGCGCGCCGGAGCTGCCGCGGCCGTTCCTGCTGCGCGGCATGGGGCTGCTCGGGCCGCTGTCGTTCATCGTCGCCGCGCTGATCGTGTACTGGTCCACCTGGAAAACCTTGTCCTGGCTGCTCGGCCTGCAGATCGCGATGTTCGCGCTGTACGTGCTGTACCGGCTGCCGCGCGCGTCCGCACGCGCGCTGCTGTGGCAGCAGGTGCGCGGCGCCTTGTGGCTGATCGGCTTCTTCGTGCTGGTGTTGCTGGTGTCCTACCTGGGCACCTTCGGCGGCATCGGCTGGATCGCGCATCCCTGGGACACGCTGAGCGTGGCGGTGATCGCGTTCGGCTGCTACCACTGGGGCGCGCGCACCGGACTGCGCAGCGACGAACTGGCGCTGGAAGAGGACGACGGGGAATAGGTTGCTCGCTTTTTTGTAGGAGCGGCTTCAGCCGCGACAGGCGCTCTGCAGCATCCTGTCGCGGCTGATGGCCCGAGGCCACGTAGAGCCGCTCCTACAGAAGAGCCGGAATTCAGGGGATATCGGAACGTAATGAACAGACTCCTTGCATCGATCGTGCTGGCCGCGGCGTCCTTCGCCGGCCAGGCCCAGGCCGCGCCTAGCGCCGCCGACTACCAGCGCTCGCTCGGCCTGCGCGAAGCGTGGATGACCTTGACCGAGAACGTCGCATGGCCGGCGCAGTGGCGCGACGACGGTGCGTTCTACTACCGCAAGACGGTGCCCGGCGGTTTCGCTTTCGTGCTCGAGTACGTGGCCGGCCAGCGCAAGCAGCCGGCGTTCGATGCGGCGCGGCTGGCGCGCGCGCTGAGCAAGGCGGCAGGCACCGACTACCCGGCGTTGCGCCTGCCGTTCGACCGCTTCGACTATGCGGCCGACGCCGGCCGCGCCAATGCCGCAATCGTGTTCCAGATCGACTATGCGCCGTGGCGCTGCACGCTCGCCGATTATGTCTGCGCGCGCGCCGAGGCCGGCCCGCAGCCGCGCCCGCGCGGCTTCGGCGTGGTCCGCGATCCAGCGGTGGCCGCCGACAACACGCCGCGGCGTTCGCCGGACGGGCGCTGGGAGGCGTTCGCCGACGGCCACGACATCGTGCTGCGCAGCGTCGCCGATGGCCACGTGCTGCGCCTGAGCGAGGACGGCCGCGCCGACGAGTTCTACGATCCGGAAACGCTGGCCTGGTCGCCGGATTCGCAGCGGCTGGCGCTGTACCGGGTGCGGCCCGGATTCGCACGGCGGGTGACGCGGGTGGAGGCGGCGCCGCCGGGCGGCGGCCAGCCGCGCGTGCGCACCCAGCTGTATCCCAAGCCCGGCGATGCGGTGGATGTCGAGCGGCCGGTGCTGTTCGACCTCGGCGCCATGTCCACCGGCGCCGGCCCGCGCCGCATCGATATCGACGCTGCGCTGTTCGCCAATCCCTACCAGCTGTCGCCGATCCAGTGGCGCAAGGACGGCCGCAGCTTCGTGTTCGACTACGTGCAGCGCGGCTTCCAGCGCATGCGCGCGATCGCGGTGGATGCGGCCAGCGGCCGCGCGCACGTGGCGGTGGGCGAGGATGCCAAGACCTTCGTCTACGCCGACCGCAGCTTCCGCCATGACGTGGACGGGCTCGGCAAGGAGATCCTGTGGATCTCCGAGCGCGACGGCTGGCGCCACCTGTACCTGTTCGACGGAGCCAGCGGCAAGGTCAAGCGCCAGATCACCAAGGGCGACTGGATCGTGCGCGAGGTGCTGCGCGTGGACGATGCGCAGCGGCGCATCTGGTTCTCCGCCAGCGGCATGGATGCGGGCAAGGATCCGTACTACCGGCAACTGTTCGCGGTGGATTTCGACGGCGGCCGGCTGACCCGGTTGAGCACGGTCGATGCCGACCACGACGTGGCCATCGCCGGCGACGGCCGCCACTACGTGGACACCTATTCGCGCCCGGACCTGCCGCCGGTGATGGAACTGCACGCCATCGACGGCACGCTGCTGCAGGTGGTCGAGCGCGGCGACATCGGCAAGCTGCAGGCCGTGGGCTGGCGCGCGCCGCAGACCTTCGTCGCCAAGGGCCGCGACGGCCGCACCGACATCTGGGGCATGGTGGTACGCCCGCGCGACTACGATCCGCACAAGAAATACCCGGTGATCGAGAACATCTATGCCGGCCCGCACGACAGCTTCGTGCCCAAGACCTTCTGGCCGTTCGGCTACCACTCCGGCGGCGACAAGCAGATCGGCATGCAGGCGCAGGCCGACCTGGGTTTCATCGTGGTGATGATCGACGGCATGGGCACCGCCAACCGTTCCAAGGCGTTCCACGACGTGGCCTGGAAGAACCTGGGCGATTCCGGCTTCCCCGACCGCATCGCCTGGCACAAGGCGCTGGCCGCGCAGGACCCGTCCTACGACATTTCCCGCGTCGGCATCTACGGCGCCTCGGCCGGCGGGCAGAGCACGCTCGGCGCGCTGGAACGGCATCCGGACTTCTACAAGGTCGGCGTGGCGTTCGCCGGCTGCTACGACAACCGCATGGACAAGATCAGCTGGAACGAGCAGTGGATGGGCTGGCCGGTAGACGCCAGCTATGCCGCCGCCTCCGGCGTGGACAACGCGTCGAAGCTGCGCGGCGAGCTGCTGCTGATCGTCGGCGAGCAGGACAGCAACGTCGACCCGGCCTCGACCGCGCAGGTGGTGGATGCGCTGATCAAGGCCGGCAAGGATTTCGACCTGTTGAACGTGCCTGGCGGCGAGCATTCGGTGGGCCGTTCCAGCGGCCCGATCGACTACGTGCAGCGGCGCCAGTACGACTTCTTCGTGCGGCATCTGCTGGATGCGCCGACGCCGCGCTGGAATGCACTGCCGTCGGGCGGGCGCGGTGACTGAAGCACTCGTCGCTTCGGCTGAGGAGCGGCTTCGGCCGCGACGTCGGAGTCGCACGATCCCGGCGTCGGGGAATCTCTGTCGCGGCTGAAGCCGCTCCTACAGGGAGCGGCGGCGAGCGTCTGGCGCCGCGGTCCCGGTCAATCCTGCGCCTTGGCCGCAGGTTGAGCCAGGAAGGCAGCGCTGGGGTCGGGCGGTGACGGAACATCGTTGCCTTCGCAGAGGCGGATCCCGGCATCGGCCGATCCGCACAGCGCTGGCCCTGCTGCACGCGCCGGCGTCGGAAACGGCAGTCGAAGGTGTCCCTGGTCACAGGTTTCAGTTCCCGGGGTGAAGTTGTCGGCGATCGTGCCGATGGCAACAACGGGCAACCATTGCGCCTGGAGCAGGGCCGCCACCTTCGTGGCGGTGGCCGGTACGTACGCCTGTCGAGCGGCGACGCGACCGGCTGCGGCCGCAAGCGCTGCGCAATGGCCCCGACGCGCTGCGGGAGACTGTGGCAACCTACCGACTTGCGACCGCACTGCGGCCGCCCGACGAGCAAACGCGCATGAGTTCCATCGCCTCGGTGTCCTCGATCGCCCTGTCCGGCATGCGCGCCGCCGCGTCCGGGTTGCAGGCCCGTGCGCACAACGTCGCCAACGCCGCCACCGAGGGCTTCCAGCGCCAGGTGACGGTGAACCAGGAAGCAACCGGCGGCGTGACCAGCCAGGTGCAGGCGGTGGGCGGCGAGGGCAGCGACCTGGTCGACGACATGGTCGGCGGGCTGTCCGCGCGCAACGAATTCCAGGCCAACGCGCGGGTGCTGCGCGCGGCGGACGACACGGTCGGCAGCCTGCTCGACGTCCTGGCCTGAGGCCACGGCCACTCCTTCTCCCATCGGGACCATGGCCCCCTTCTCGGGGGAAGGTGCCCCGAAGAGGCGGATGAGGGTACGCGCGAAGCCTCGTGCAGCTGGTCTTGCACAACCTCCGATGGCACGCGCGAAGCCTCGCCCCGCCGTCGCCGCCCCGCCCCAGCTATGCAATCTTCCGCACCGATCCGCGCCACAGCGCACAAGACGTAGCTCCACCTGCGGCGCACGATGATGCGCTATTGCTCATCGGGGACGGGACATGGATCGGAGAGATTTCCTGCGTCAGGGGCTGGCGGTCGGCGCGGTGGCCGGGGTCGAGGCACTCGCCGGCAGCGTCGCTGCGGCCGCCAACGCGGTGCCGGCAGCGCCGTCTGCGCCTGCGCCGCTGCGCCTGCAGCCGCTGGCCGCCGATGCGCTCGCCGGCCACACCCTGCAATGCCGCTTCGTCGAGGCCGGCGCGCAATGGCAGGTGTACGAAGACCTGCGCAGCGCCGACGGCGACCTGACCCTGCTCGGCCCAGGCGGCGCGCTGGTGCTCGGCAAGCGCACCGAAGCGGTCTATCCCAGCGCGCAGGCGCCGTACTTCGGCATGAAACTGGCCGACGTGGCGATGGCCGAAGCCGACCTGCTCGCCGACCGCCTGCTGCGCGATGGCGATCCGCGCCCGGACGAGGTGCGCGACGCGGCGCCGCCACCGGCCTCGCAACTGGATCCCAAGGACTACAACGGCCGCCTGCCGTGGACCACCTTCGTCGGTACCCGCGAATGCGCCGACACCATGCCGGTGTACCCGGACGGACGCACCCGCGCCTATCGCGCGCTGCACGCGTTCCCGGAGCTGGGCAAGGCCGACCTCGTCGCGCGCCGCCACGAAGGCCTGATCGGCGGCTGGATGCCGGCGGTGCGCAAGGTGGTGCCGGCTGGCGAGGGCCGCTACTACGACGTGCTGCTGTTCGCCGACGTGCTGGCCACCGACCGCTTCATCGTGCAGACCTGGCATCGCAGCGCGCTGGTCGAGCACGGCAAGGTGACCAAGGTGGTGTACGGCTACAGCTATCCCGACTACCCGCCGCGGCGCGGCCCGCGCAGCGCCGAGGACTTCTACCGCGGCCTGCTGGCCTTCGCCGGCTACTGGCAGGGGCTGCTGGCCGACACCGTGCAGGCGCGGCTGCCCGATCCCAGCTGGAGCGACATGGCGCGCTTCGCCTTCGCCCGCGAACTGGTGGTGCGCCCCGGCGGCACCTATCCGAAATACGGCGCGGTCGACCGCGACTACTACGGCAACGAGTACGACGGCTTCCAGGACACCTTCACCAGCTCGCTGTACGCGAACCTGGAGTGGGGCCGTTTCGCCCAGGCCGCGGCGGTGCTGGACGGCTACTTCAGCGACTTCGTGCAGGACGACGGCATGGTCAACATGCGCGGCGCGGAGACCGGCCAGTTCGGCCTGACCCTGTCGCTGCTGGCGCGCTACCTGCGCTACACCGGCGATGCGGCGCTGCTGCGCAAGCACCGCGGCAAGATCGCCGCGACCGCGCAGATCCTGCTGGAGCTGCACGACGCCAGCCTGCAGCTGCCGGCGAAGGCGCCCGGGCATGGCCTGATCCATGGCTGGAACGAATCCGACGCCTGCCTGTTCCCGGACCCGACCCTGTGGTGGAAGCCGTACTACGCCAACAGCGCGCTGGCGATCCGCGGCTGGCAGGACATCGCCGCGGTGTGGACCACCATCGCCGGTCCGGGCGCGCAGGGCACCGCGGCGCAGTGGCGGCGGCGCGCGCAGCAACTCACCGCGCAGCTGCACAAAACCCTGCGCGGCAATATCCGCCGCGATCTGACCCCGCCTTACATCGGCCCGCTGCCGGGGGTGAAGCTGACCTTCCGCCAGTCGCTGCAGCAGGAAAAACCCAGCGAGCAGGGCTGGCCGCACCGCGTCTACGCCGAACTGCTGCAGGCCGACGTGCTGCCCGACGACCTCGCCCATCTGGTCATCGACTGCGTGCGCGGCCATGGCGGCACCAGCCTGGGCGTGGTCGGCAACATCGCCCCGCCCACGCCGGAAGGGCGCGACCTGCTCGGTTTCATTTCCTACGGCTACGCGCAGCAGCTGCTGCGCCTGGACCGGATCGAGGAATACCTGCTGTTCCTGTACGCGCACCGCTACCACGTGCACACGCGCGGCAGCTGGACCGCGGGCGAGGTCAGCGGCATCACCGGCGGCATGCCGCTGTTCTGCATCCCGGCGCAGATGACCATCCCGCTGCTGCTGCGCTGGATGCTGGTGTTCGAGGACAGCGCCGGCGAGGAACTGTTCCTGGCGCGCGCGCTGCCGCGCGATTGGCTGGGCAGCGGCGAGGCGATCGCGATCGAGGCCGCGCCGACCCGGTGGGGCGCGGTGTCGCTGGCGCTGCGCGCCGACCCGGCGCGCAAGCGCATCGACGGCACGCTGACCCTGCCGGCGCAGGCGCCGGCACGGACCTGGCTGACCCTGCGCGTGCCGGCCGGCACGCAACTGCGCGAGGTGCTGATCGACGGGCGCGCGGTGGCGCTGTCCGGGCCGCGCAACGAGCGCGTTCAGGTGCCGGCCGGCGCGGCGCGGCAGATGACGATTTCGGCCGCCTACGGCTGAGTGGCGAAAAAGTCGGAAACGTCCCGAAACCCGTCGCGCAGTGCGATATTCCGCACATTTTCCCGATAAATACGACAAGACGGGGCCGTCACCCTACGCGCACATTGTGGCCGTGCAGTGAAATCTCCGGGGGAGATTCCTGCACGAAGTAGCCGGACGCAACGCGTCGTCGTACGCGTCGCCGCGGACGCGGCGGTGGGACCCTCCACCTGCCGTCGCGCCCGCGGACACGTCCTTTCCGTACCCGCCACCGACCACTGGCGATGGGGACGGCTGCCCGGGGATGGGCGCCGACCTCGCCGATCGCCATGCCTCGCCGCCCAGGAGATTCCGATGTCGTCTTTGTCCCAACGCGTTGCGCCGCTTTTCCCGTCGTCATGGCGCCGCGTGCAGCGGCCAGGTCCGCTGGCGGCGGCGATCTGCAGCGTACTGGCGGTCGCCGCGGCGGCGCCGTGCGCGCTGGCGCAGGACGCCACCGCCGCCGATCCGGCGGCGACCACGCTGGAACGGGTCAGCGTGACCGGCAGCCATATCCGCCGCGTCGATGCGGAAACCGCCAGCCCGGTGATCACCATCGACCGGCAGCGGATCGAGGACAGCGGCCAGAACACGCTCGGACAACTGCTGCAGCAGCTGCCGGCGATGGCCGGCAACATGCCCAACATCTCGCTCAACTCCGGCTTCAGCCACGGCCGCGCGCTGGTGTCGCTGCGCAACCTCGGCGCCGAGCGCACCCTGGTGCTGGTCAACGGCCACCGCATGGCCGGCCCGGCCAGCAGCGTCTCCGCCGCGCCCGGCGTGGACATCAACGCGATCCCGGCGGCGATGGTTGAGCGCATCGAAGTGCTGACCGACGGCGCCTCCTCGGTGTACGGCTCCGACGCCATCGCCGGCGTGGTCAACATCATCCTCAAGGACAAGTACGACGGCGCCGCGGCGACCGTCGACTACGGCCAGAGCACCCATGGCGACGGCAACCGCCGCACGCTGGGCGTGGAGTGGGGCAAGACCTGGGAGCGCGGCGGGCTGATCCTGGGCCTGAGCCGCAGCTCGATGAACGCGCTGTACGACGAAGACCGCAGCTACGCCAAGACCGCGGTGAACTACCTCAACGGGCAGGTGGTGGAACGCCGCGGCAACGGCACCCGCGCCTTCCTCAGCGACGGCAGCGTGCTGACCCCGAACAGCAACCTGGCGCCCGGCGCGGTCGACGCCGGCGACTTCCACACCTACAGCCAGGCGGTCGAGGGCTACAACTCCTACACCGGGCAGTACCTGATCACCCCGGTGGAGCGCACCAATTTCTCCGCCCACGCCAGCTTCGATTTCACCCCGGACGTGCAGGGCTACCTGGACATGTTCTGGACCCGCAGCAAGACCACCTCGCAGTTGACCGCCTTCGGCCTGGAGCTGCCCAACGCCGCGCAGAACTACTACAACCCGTTCGGCAGCGACCTGTCGCGTTACCTGCTGCGCTCGGTGCCGGCCAACACCCGCGTCTATTCCTCGACCATGACCCAGACCAACATCGTGGCCGGGTTGCGCGGCAAGTTCTCCGACAGCAGCTGGCAGTGGGACGCGGCGGCCGGTTATGCGCGCTACAAGGACACCCTGGTGCGCAACGGCTTCTCGATCACCTCGGCGCTGAACAACGCGGCCGGCGCCTCGTTCCTGGACAGCGACGGCGTGGTCAAGTGCGGCACGCCCGGCAACGTGATCGCCGGCTGTACCCCGATCAACGTGTTCAACCCGGACGATCCGGCCACCATCGCCGGGATCAAGGCCACCCAGAGCGCGGTCGACCTGATCGACGAGAGCACGATGAAGTTCGCCGAGGCCAGCGTCAACGGCGACCTGTTCAAGATGCCGGCGGGAATGGTGCAGGCCGCGTTCGGGCTGTCGTTGCGCAAGAACGATTTCTCGCAGGGCACCAGCAACCCGGTCGCCGCCGCCGATGCGGGTGGCAGCTGCGACTACAACGACGGCTGCATCATGAACCAGGGCCACGACGAGACCATCAAGGAGGCCTATGCCGAAGTGCTGATCCCGCTGCTCAAGGATCTGCCCGGCGCACAGGCGCTGAACCTCAACCTGGGCACGCGCTATTCCAAGTACGACTACTGGGGCAACACCACCAACAGCAAGATCGCGCTGGAATGGCGGCCGATCGACAACCTGCTGATCCGCGCCACCGGCTCGGAAGTGTTCCGCGCGCCGGCGCTGGGCGACCTGTACGGTTCGCCGTTCAACGCGGTGATCGACGCCAGCGGCGACTTCACCGATCCGTGCGCCGGCTACACCGGCGGCGGCAATGCGGCGGCCTGCGCCAACGTGCCCACCGACGGCAGCTTCGTCAACACCTCCTCGTTCACCGTGCTGACCACCGGCTCGGCCAATGCCGGCTTCAAGATCAAGCCCGAGCAGGGCCGTTCCTACAACCTCGGCGCGGTCTACGATCCGGGTTGGGCGGACGGCCTGTCGTTGAACCTGGACAGCTGGCGGGTCACGCTCGACGACATGATCAACGGCTCCGGCCTGGACCAGGTGCTGCAGAACTGCTACGACGGGCAGAGCGCGTATTGCCCGCTGATCCAGCGCAACGCCAGCGGGCAGCTGGTCAGCGTCACCGTGCCGTTCGCGATCAACAGCGGCAAGGTCGATATCCGCGGCTACGACATCGGCATCAAGTACGCGCTGCGCGACACCGCCTGGGGCAGCTTCCAGGCCGGCGTCGACGCCACCTTCCTGTCCAGCTACAAGTTCAGCGGCGACGACCACAACTACGTCGGCGAGACCTCCAGCTACGGCAACATGCCGCGCTGGCGCGCCAGCTTCAACCTGGGCTGGGACAACGGGCCGTGGCATGCCAGCTGGAACACGCGCCTGCTCGGCCCTACCACGGTCGGCAGTGCCTACGAGGACTTCTGCGTGAACACCGCCGCCGACGGCAGCTGCGTGTACTTCCGCGTCGGCACGGTGACCTACCACGACGCCTCGCTGAGCCGGAAGTTCGAGAGCCTGCACACCACGCTGTCGGCCGGCGTCAACAACCTCGGCGACCGCAAGCCGCCGCAGTACTACGGCTATGCCAGCGCGGCCAACACCGACGCGTTCACCTACGACACGTTGGGGCGGTATTTCTGGGCGCGGCTCAGGACCGAGTTTTGAGGCTGGCGGCAAGCGGCGGCAAGGCCGCCTCGGACTGGCGGCGCCGCGCTGCGGTGGCACTGACCGCGGCGCTGTTCGGCGCCGCGGTCGCCACGGTGGCGGCCGCGGCAAGCGACGGCGAAGGATTGCAGGACAGCAACGCCGCGCTCGGCTATCCGCGCTTCAATGGCGCTGCGCAGCCACTGCCGGACAATGGCGTGGCCTTCGCCCCGGGCGGCCATCTGCGACGGGTGTTCGCCGCGGACCTGGCGGCCGGCGCCGGCAGCGCGCCCGGCAAGGATTTCTGGATCGACCGCATGCTCGCGCGCAGCGGCACCGGCGGCGGCTTCGACGACAGCAACAACTGGCTGTTCAGCCGCGGCCGCGCCGCGTACATGTACACGCACGCGCCGCAGCAGCCGGGCTTCGTCGGCGACGTCGCCTACGCGCACAAGACCGGCCACGATGCGTTGTTCCGGCTGCAGCTCGAACGCGACGGCACGCCATTGCAGCTGGTCGAGGACAGCGCGCAGCGGCGGCAGACGCCGAGCTACTTCAGCAGCGTCTATGCCGATGCCGCTGCGGGCGTGCGGCTGCGCCTGGTCAAGTTCATCAGCGAGCAGAACGTGGCCGTGGCCGAGGCCACGCTGTCCAGCAGCGACGGCGTGGCGCGGACGCTGACCCTGCGCGCGACCTCGCCGATGGCCACGCATGCCGACGGCGCCGAACTCACCGGCGCGTTCGTCACCCACAACGCGATCACCACGGTGTTCCCGCGCCTGTCCGGCGACGGCTTCGCGGTCGACGGCGGTTCCATCGCGCGCCGCGTGACAGTGCCGGCGCGCAGCGAGGCGGCCACGCTGAAGGTGCAGCTGGGGCTGGTCACGCGCGAGCTGCCGGCATCGCTGCAGGAATACCGGCGCATCGCCGCGCAGTCGCCGCAGCAGGCCTACCGCGAACACGTCGTCGCCTACAACCGCTGGTGGGCCGACAACCTGCCGTACCTGGACACCCCCGAGGACAACATCGACAAGACGTTGTTCTACCGCTGGTGGCTGCTGCGCTTCAATTTCCTCGACGCCGCGGTGCCCGGCAACGACTACCAGTTCCCGGTGGCGATCGAAGGCGTGCTCGGCTACGACAACGCGATCGTGCTGACCACCGGCATGTTCATCGACGACCTCAAGTACCTGCGCGATCCCAGCTATGCCTACGGCTCCTGGCTGGGCGCCGGCGAGACCGCCGGCGGCGGCAAGTACGTGGACAATCCCGGCGCGCCGGAGAACTGGTCCAATTCCTACGCCCAATACCTCAGCGCCGCCGCCTGGCGCGCCTACCAACTGCACGGCGGGCCGCCGGCGGTGGCCGCGCAACTGGCGCGCTACGCCAGCGCCGACGTGGACGCGCTGCTGCGCGCCTACGACCGCAACGGCAACGGCCTGATCGAGTACGACTGGGCGGCGATGACCGGCAACGACGCCGACGCGGTGTCCTTCGACTGGGCCAAGCAGCACGGCCAGGTACGCATGGACCGCAGCGAAAGCGCCTACGTCTACGCCAATGCGCTGGCCGCGGCGCAGGCCGCGCAACTGGCCGGCGACAGCGCCACCGCGACGCGGATGCAGGCGCTGGCGACGAAGATCCGCAGCGCCGTGCTCGCCGTGCTGTGGCAGGACCGCAGCGCGGGCGCCGACGGCATGGGCCTGCACGGCGACCTGCTCAAGCAGCGCCAGGCCGACGGCGCGCGGTTGCCGGTGGACTGGAAGGAGACCAACAACTACTACCCGTTCAGCGTCGGCCTGATGCCGAAGCAGGGCGAGGCCGACTACGACCCGAAGTACGTCCGCGCGCTGCGCCTGTTCGCCGACGCGCGGCAGTACCCGCTGTTCCCGTTCTACACCGCCAACCAGGCCGACCAGCAGGCGCGCGGCGACGGCGGCAGCAACAACTTCTCGGTGATCAATTCCACCGTGGCGTTCCGACTGCTGGGCAGCGCCTTGCGCGACTATCCCAGCCCGTATCTGGACGCGAGCAGCTACCGCAAGCTGCTGTACTGGAACGCCTGGGCGCACTACATCGACGGCGACAACCGCTATCCGGACCAGAACGAGTTCTGGGCCCAGGGCAGCGCCGCCGACGGCGGCCGCATCGGTTACCGCTCGTGGATCCACCATACCCAGCTCGGAGCGACCAACTTCACTGTGATCGAGGACGCGATGGGCCTGCGCCCGCGCGGCGACGGCAGGATCGAACTGTTTCCGATCGACATCGGCTGGGATCACTTCGCCGCCGACGCGCTGCGTTACCGCGACCGCGACCTGAGCATCGTCTGGGATCGCGACGGCCGCCACTACGGTGGCGCGGTGCCCAAAGGCTATTCGGTGTATCTGGACGGGAAGCTCGCGTTCACCGTCGATCGCCTGGCGCATGTGATCTACGACCCGGCCAGCGGCCAGGTACAGGCGGCGCCGGACGCGGTCAATGCCGATGCCGCGCAGGTGCGGGTGCTGGCCGCGCACGCGCGTGCGCTGCAGACGCCGGAGCAGGTGCGCTTCGCCGCCGATGCGCGCATCGGCGCGGTGCTGGCCGACGCCGGCGTGGACACGGCATTGCCGGCTTCGGCGCGCAACCTAGCGCAGGGCGCGACGGTGAGCGCCAGCTACGCCGCCGACGGCTTCCCGGCCATTGCGGCGGTGGACGGCAGCACCGCCAATGAACCGTTCTGGGGCAGCGCCGGCTCGCCGTCGCGCAGCGACTGGATCGAACTCGACCTGGGCCGGCCGCAACTGCTGGACGACGTGCGCCTGTATTTCTACCGCAGCTCCTCGCCGCCCGGCGAGCAGCATGGCTTCCCCTCCGGCACCCGCGCCGGCTACGCGCCGCCGTGGCTGTATGTGCTGCAGTATTTCGATGGTCGCGAGTGGAAGACCGTGCCCGGCCAGGTGCGCGATGCGCCGATCGCGCAGGGCAACCGCAACCGCGTGCGCTTCCCGGCGCTGCGCGTGCAGCGGCTGCGGGTGCTGGTCATGCATGCCGGCGCGCTGCGCACCGGCATCAAGGAAATCCAGGCCTACGCCAGTGGCGCGACGCTGCCGACGACCCGCGCCAACCAGGCGCCGCAGGTCGAGGCCTGGCAGGAGGACGGCGCCGGCGGCGGTGCGCTGCGCCTGGTCGGCCGGGTCGGCGACGACGCGTTGCCGAACGGCACGCTGGCGCTGCACTGGCGCGTACTGCAAGCAGCGCCTGGGGGCGCGGCGATCTTCGAGGACCCGCAGGCGGCGAGCACCAGCGTGCGCTTCACCGCGCCCGGCGCCTATACGCTGCGGCTGCAGGCCGACGACGGCGCGTTGCAGGGCCATGCCGACGTGGCCGTGGTCGCCGCGGCGTTGCCCGCCGGGCAGGGGTTGCAGGTGCAGGGCGAGGCCGAGGCCAGCGCGCAGGTCACCGCCGGCCATCACCGGCTGCAGGCGCTCAACGACGGGCTGCTGCCCGAGCCTGGCCAGGCGCCGGCGCCGGACCGGCGCTGGGGCAGCTGGGGCCGCGCGCAACCGGCCTCGGTGTGGGTGCAGTACCAATGGCGGCAACCGCAGCGGCTCAACGCGGCGGCGCTGTACTTCTGGGACGACCAGCCGCAGGGCGGGGTGGCGCCGCCGCGCGCGTGGAAGCTGCAGTACCGCGACGGTGAGCAGTGGCGCGACATCGCGGTGCGCGGCGGCTATCCGCTCGCCGCGCACGGCGCACCCAGCCGCGTGGCGTTCGCGCCGGTGACCACCACCGCCTTGCGTGCAGTGCTGGACACCGCCGCGCAGGGCGACGGCCACGCCGCGGTCGGTCTCGACGAATGGCAGGTGTTCGCCGAACGCGCCGACAGCACCGAGCCGGTCGACGTGCGCGTGGCGCCCGGGCAGATGCCCGCGTTGCCGCAACGCATCGCCGGCTATTTCGCCGACGGCAGCTGGGCGTGGTTGGGCGTGCGCTGGCCGCAGCTCGAACCGGCCGCGCTGGCCGGCGAAGGCCGCGTGCAGTTGCAGGGCCTGGCCGACGGCGGCGTGCCGGTCGCCGCCAGCATCTGGGTGCGCGCCAGCGCGCCGGGGCAGATCAACACCGTGCAGGCGCCGCCGCCGCTGCATGTGCGGGCCGGGCAGGTGCCGGCGCTGCCGGAGTACGTCAGCGTGCAGTACAACGATGGCTCGCGCGAACGCGTGCCGGTGCATTGGCCGCCGCTGGCGCCGGCCGCGTCCGCCGCGCCGGGCAACGCCAGCATCGTCGGCAGCGCGCAAGGGCGCGGCGGCAGCGGGCAACTGCCGGTGCGGCTGCAGATCGTGGTCGATGCGGCGGTGGCGCCATGAACCTGCGCCATGTTGGGTTCGGCTGGACGCGGCTGTTGCTGGCCGCCTGCTTGGCGTACGCCGCCAGCGCACAGGCGGCGCCGGCGGACGCGCGCAGCGTGCACGCCGCCGGCAATCCGATCCTGGCCGACGGCCGCGACTATTCCGCCGATCCGGCGCCGCTGGTCGCCGACGGCAAGCTGTACATCCTTGCCGGCCGCGACGAGGCGCCACCGGACGTCAACGACTTCGTGATGCGCCGCTGGCAGTTGCTGGCCACCGACGACGTCGGCAGCGGCCGCTGGACCCACTATCCGTCGCTGCTGCGCCCCGAGCAGGTATTCGCCTGGGCCGTGGCCGGCCGCGCCTACGCTGCGCAGATCGTGCAGGGGCCGGACCGGCGCTACTACCTGTACGCACCGGTCCACGAGAAGCATTCGCCCAACGCCGATCCGTTCGCGATCGGCGTGGCGGTCGCCGACAGTCCGCTGGGGCCGTGGCGCGACGCGCATCCGCAAGGACCGATCCTGTCGCAGTCGCTGCCGGTCAGGAACACCATCCAGAACATCGACCCGACCGTGCTGGTCGACGACGACGGCCGCGTGTATCTGTACTGGGGCACCTTCGGCAAACTGTTCGGCATCGAACTGGAACGCGACATGGTCACGCCCAAGGGCGAGGCGGTGGCGGTTACCACGCTGGACGGCTATTTCGAAGCGCCATGGCTGTTCAAGCGCAACGGCACCTACTACCTGGCCTATGCCGGCAACCGCGCCGGGCCGGATTCGGATTGCACGCCGACGCTCTACCACGCCTGCATCGCCTACGGCACGGCGCCGTCGCCGCTGGGGCCGTGGACCTACCGCGGGGTGATCCTGCCGCCGGTGTCCTCCACCACCTCGCATCCGGGCATCGTCGACTTCAAGGGCCAGTGGTATCTGGTCTACCACACCGCCGACGCCAAGGGCGGCGGCCACTTCCGGCGCAGCGTGGCGATCGACCGGCTGCAGTGGGACGACAGCCAGCGGCCGGCGCGGATCCGTCCGGTGCAGGCCACGCGCAGGGCGCAGCCGCCGCTGCCGTTGCAGCGCAACGTGGCCCGTTTCGCCCAGGCCAGCGCCTCCAACGGCCCGGACATCCCGCACCAGTACTGGATCGCCGCGCTCAACGACGGCGTGGTCAAGCGCAACCCGTTGCCGCCGCAGATGTGGGGCAGCTGGAGCGCGCACAATCCGCCGCAGCAGTGGATCCAGTACAGCTGGGCGCAGCCGGTGACGCTGGAGCGCAGCCGCATCGTGTTCTGGGCCGACCACGCGCCCGGCGCCAACGAAGGCGTGGCGCCGCCGGCGCGCTGGCGCCTGGAATACCGCAAGGACGGACAGTGGCTGCCGTTGGCGCAGGCGGCGCACGCGCCGGTCGCCGACCGTGTGCAGACGCTGCGCTTCGCGCCGGTGACCACGCGCTGCGTGCGCGCGGTGTTCGATGCGTCCGGCGCCGACGGCCGCTACGCCGCCGTGGCGGTGCAGGAATGGGAAATGTGGGCCACGCGCGCGCAGCGCCTGGCGCCGGCCGACGCGGCGGCTGCGCAACAGTGCGACGATCGTTGAAAAGGAGCGCGGCAATGCAGAGGGGTCGCGGGTATCGCGTCGGGCGACAGGCGTGGCTGCTGGGCGCGCCGCCGCGTGCGGTGGCAGCGCTGCTGCTGGCGCTCGCGCTGGCGCCGTGCGCGCTGGCGGCGCCGGGCGCGGACGACTACCAGCGTGCGCAGGCACTGAGTCGCCGCTACGAGGCGCTGGTCGATCGCGAACCGTCGCAACCGGTGTGGCTGGACGCCGGGCATTTCCTGTATCGGCGTTCGCTCGCGCGCGCCGGCGCCGCACCGGCGATCGAATACCGGCGCGCGGCCGTCGACAGCGGCAGCAACGAACTCGCCTTCGACCACGTGCGGCTGGCGGCGGCGCTGTCCGCAAGCGGCGGGCAGCCGGTCGATGCGACGGCATTGCAGTTGTCCGAGGTGACGCTGGGCGAGCACCAGTTGGACTTCGAGCGCGATCGCGTGCGCTGGCGCTGCGCCTTGCCGGACTACCGCTGCACGCGCAGCGACCTGGGCGCGCGCGAAGCCGATTCCTACGACATGAGCATTCCGCTGAAGCAGGGCCCGGCACATGCGCAGGCCTCGCCGAACGGCAAGTGGCGGGCCTGGGTCGAGGCCGGCAACGTGGTGGTCGCGGCGACGGCCGGCGGCGCGCCCTTTGCGCTCAGCCACGACGGCAGCGCGGCCGGGTACTACGCGGTGGACAGCTTCGCCTGGTCGCCGGACTCGACCCGGCTGGTCGCCTACCGGGTCACGCCGGCGCCGCCGCGCACGGTGTACTACATCGAGTCGGCGCCCTCCGACCAACTGCAGCCGAAGCTGCACCAGCAGGCCTATGCCAAGCCCGGCGATCCGCTACCGGTGCTGCGGCCGGTGCTGTTCGACCTGGCCACACGTCGCGCGCAGGCGGTGCCGGCGACGCTGTTCCCGAATGCGTTCACCCTGGGCTGGCCGCAGTGGCGCCGCGACGGCAGCGGCTTCACCTTCGAGTACAACGAACGCGGCCATCAGCGCTACCGGGTCATCGAGGCGGACGGGCGCAGCGCGCAGGCGCGCACGCTGATCGAGGAAACCTCGCCGACCTTCATCGAGTACAGCGCGCTCAGCGGCGACGGCGGCAAGTACTACCGGCACGACTTCGCCGACGGCGCGCACACCCTGTGGGCGTCCGAGCGCGACGGCTGGGAGCATCTGTACCTGTACGACACGCGCAGCGACGCCGCGCCGCGCCAGGTCACCCGCGGCGAGTGGGTGGTGCGCAAGGTCGATCGCGTCGACGAGGCCGCGCAGCAGGTGTACTTCACCGCCTCCGGCATGCTCCCGGGCGAGGACCCGTACTACCAGCACGCCTATCGCATCGGCCTGGACGGCAGCGGCCTGACCGCGCTGACCCCGGCGCCGGCCGATCACCAGGTGGTCTATTCGCCCGACGGACGCTGGCTGCTCGACCTGTATTCGCGCGTGGACCTGGGGCCGGTGCTGGAACTGCGCCGCAGCGACGACGGCGCGCTGGTGCGGCAGGTCGAGCGCACCGACCTGTCGCGGCTGCTCGCCGCCGGCTGGGTGCCGCCGCTGCCGCTGCATGCGCCCGGCCGCGACGGCAAGACCGAGATCTGGGGCGTGATCCACCGTCCGCAGGGGCTGGATCCGCGGCGCCGCTACCGCGTGGTCGAGAACATCTATGCCGGCCCGCACGGCGCGTTCGTGCCCAAGCGCTTCAGCGCGCGCGTGCCGGCGTTGACCGCGCTCGGCTTCGCCGTGGCGCAGATCGACGGCATGGGCACCAACAACCGCTCGCGCGCGTTCCACGACGTGGCCTGGCGCAATCTCAAGGACGCCGGTTTCCCCGATCGCATCGCCTGGCATCGCGCCGCCGCGGCGCAGTATCCGTGGTACGCGATCGAGCAGGGCGTGGGCATCTACGGCACCTCCGCCGGCGGCCAGAGCGCGCTCGGCGCGTTGCTGTTCCATCCCGAGTTCTATGCCGCCGCAGTGGCCAATTCCGGCTGCCACGACAACCGCATGGACAAGATCTGGTGGAACGAGCAGTGGATGGGCTGGCCGGTCGGGCCGTGGTATTCGGCCTCGTCCAACGTCGACAACGCCTGGCGCCTGCAAGGGCATCTGCTGCTGGTGACCGGCGACATGGATCAGAACGTGGATCCGGCCAGCACCTTCCAGGTCGCCGATCGCCTGATCAAGGCCGGCAAGGATTTCGATCTGTTGGTGGTGCCGGGCGGCGACCACGGTGCCGGCGGCGCATACGGCCAGCGCCGGCTGCTGGATTTCTTCGTGCGCTGGTTGCAGCAGGCACCGACGCCGGACTGGAACCGCCAGGCGGCGGCGCCGGCAGCGGTCGCGCACTGACGGTGGCGCGCATGCGGCAGGCGGCGCGCGCGGCGTGGCGACGGCCGCCATCGGTTGCGACATATCGACAAATTTCCACATCAAAGGCGACGTTTTTCCACAAGACGCTGCGCCTGCAAGCGTGAAACCCTGCAAGTGCGCTGCGCAGTGACGCGCAACGCATTCTGCGCCGTGCGGGGAAGCACGGCCTCCATCGATCGATGCAGGTTCCCGCCGCCTTGGGCCACGGGGACGTGGCGTCGTGCGGCCTGGATTTTTCGTGCACGCCGACCAACCGAGAGACACGCCATGTGCCAGGTTCGCTTGCCTTCCCTCCGTCCAGCCTCTTCCTGTCGCGATCGCCGCGGGCAAGGGCGCAGCCTGTTGTGCGGCGCGATCGCCATGGCCTTGCTGGTGGCGCTACCCGCCGCGGCGCAGGACGCTGCCAAGGCGCCCGATAAGGCAACCGCTGCCGCCGATGGCGGCGACACCGCCGCCGACGCCAAGACCCTGGACAGCGTGGTCGTCACCGGCTCGCGCATCCGCCGCAACGATGCGCTGGACGGCCCGACGCCGCTGACCGTGATCGGCGCCGAGCAGATCCGCGCCGCCGGCTATACCGAGATCGCCGACGTGGTGAACCAGTTGCCGAGCCTGGCGCTGACCCAGACCAGCCAGACCGGCAACCTGGCCGGCAATCCCGGCATCAACGCGCTGGACCTGCGCGGCATGGGCACGCAACGCACGCTGGTGCTGGTCGACGGCCGCCGCCAGGTGCCGGCGATTCCCGGCACCTCGGCGGTGGACGTCAGCAACATCCCCTCCAGCCTGGTCGAACGCGTGGAGGTCATCACCGGCGGCGCCTCGGCGCTGTACGGCGCCGACGCGGTCACCGGCGTGGCCAACTTCATCCTGAAGAAGGACTTCCAGGGCGTGGACGCCAGCGCCCGCTATGGCGCGTCCAGCCGCGGCGACATGCGCAGCACCAGCATCGATGCGCTGTTCGGCCGCAACTTCGCCGACAACCGCGGCAACGTCACCGTGTACGGCTTCTACGAACGCGAGCCCGATTCGGTGTCCGGCCAGGACCGGCCGTGGACCGCGATGGGCTATCCGATGTACACGCGCAACAACCGCAACCAGCGCTACTGGATCTCCGACAACAACCGCAACATCAACAACGCCGAGGATGCGCAGCTGATCCTGGGCGGGCGCCACTATGCGATGACCGCCGACGGGCGCCTGCGCGCGCCGGTGCTGGGGCCGGGCGGCTACGTCAACGCCGCACCGCTGAGCCTGGCCAATCCGGTCGACGCGCTGGGCAGCCTGCTCACCGACGGCGGCGAGTACGGCGGCCGCTACGACTCGTGGTACCTGTCGGTGCCGTCGGACCGCTTCTCCAGCCGCGCCACGTTCAATTTCGATTTCAGCGACAGCCTGCGCCTGTTCGCCAACGTCGGCTATTCGCAGAACAGTTCGCGCTCGGCATGGCGCGCGCTGAGCGCGTTCGGCAGCGAGGCGGTGCCGGCCGACAGCCCGTTCATCACCGACGAGATGCGCGCGGCCAACGGCGGCACGATCACCGACGGCGTCTACTTCGCGCGGCACTTCGACGACGAACTGGGGCAGGGCGGCAGCGAATACCGGCGCCGGCTGTTCCAGGGCGTGGTCGGGCTGGAGGGCGACTTCAGCCTGGGCGGGCGGGCGTGGAACTACGCGGCGTACTATTCCTACGGCCGCACCCGGCAGCGCAACCGCGACATCGACACGGTGGCCTACGACCGCTACTACCTGGCGGTCGATTCCACCACCGCCGCCGACGGCAGCGCGATCTGCCGCAGTACGCTCGACGACCCGGGCAACGGCTGCGTACCGTTGAACCCGTTCAAGCGGCTGACCGCCGAGGAGATCGGCTACCTGCGCTACGACTCGGACTGGGCCACCACCACCATGACCCAGCAGGTGCTGTCGGCCTATGCCTCCGGCGGCATTTTCGACCTGCCCGGCGGCGAGGCGCAGATCGTGTTCGGCGGCGAGTACCGCAAGGAGCGCAACGACATCGGCGCGATCGCCCAGTACGACCCCGCCAACCCGGCCTACGACGCCACCCTCGGCACCACCCAGCTGCCGTTGCGCGGGCAGTACGACGTCAAGGAGCTGTACAGCGAACTGCACCTGCCGCTGCTGGCCGGCAAGCCGTTCGCCGAGCGGCTGGGCGTGGACGCGGCGGTGCGCGTGTCCGACTACAACACCGCCGGCCGCACCGTCACCAACAAGTTCGGCATCGACTGGTCGCCGATCCGCGACATCACCCTGCGCGGCACCTACGGCAAGGCGGTGCGCGCGCCCAACATCGGCGAGCTGTACACCGCCAGCAGCATCGGCGGCATGTGGATCACCGACCCGTGCAACACCTACAACCTGCGCTATCGCACCGACCGCAGCCAGTACGCCGCGGCCAACTGCGCGCAGCTCAACCCGTCCGACAAGGACACCTACTGGCTGTATCGCGACATCATCACCAAGGGCAACCTGGACCTGGGCAACGAGACCGCCAAGACCCGCACCGTCGGCGTGGTGCTGCGGCCGCGCTTCCTGGAGGATTTCTCGCTGTCGGTGGACTACTACAACATCGACCTGCGCGGCGCGATCGATTCGTTCCCGGCGCAGACCATCATCAACAAGTGCGTCGACGCGCCGACCCTGGACAACCAGTTCTGTTCCTTCGTCGGCCGCGACGCCGGCGGCAATCTGCTCGACGTGATCACGCAGAAACTGAACCTGTCGCGCTACCTGACCCGCGGCGTCGATTTCGCCGCGCAGTACCGCTACGACCTGGCTGGGCTCTGGGGCCAGAACGCCGGCGCGCTGTCGTTCGACCTGAACTACACGCGCCTGATCCGCCAGGACTACACCCTGGATCCGGACCAGCCGGAAGACGTCACCCGCTTCGCCGGCGTGTTCGGCTCGCCGCAGTGGAAGGGCGTGCTGCGCAGCACCTGGTCCAACCAGCATGCCGGCGCGACCTGGTCGCTGCGGCACATCGCCAAGATGCGCACCAGCACCCAGATCACCGACACCGACTACCAGAAAGTCTGGACCGGCAACGTGTTCTACAGCGACGTGTCCGGCTACTACCGGCTCAAGTCGGGGCTGGAACTGTTCGGCGGCATCACCAACGCGTTCGACCGCGCGCCGCCGCGGGTGCCGGGCGCGGAGGCCGGCGGCGCGAATTTCGAACTCGGCTACCACGCCGGCGTGTACGACGTGATCGGGCGGATGTACTACGGCGGGATCCGCCTGGCACTGTGACGACCGACTGCCGCCCGCGCCATTCGGCACAAATCCGCATGTCTGCGCAGCCGTGGCGACAAGACGCGATGACGTATCGATGACACAGTGGCGACAACCCGTCCTGTTGTGGCCGCGGCCGGGCCTGCCTGCCGCCGCCACGTGCAAAGGAGCAAGCGCTATGTATTGCCATGTTTTCTCGCCGCGTCCCGAGGCCGTCCAGCAGAGCGGTGCCCGATGAGTCCGGGTTCGGGTCATGTCCATTCGGCGCAGTGCGCGCACGCCGCCGCCGATGCGGCGGCGCTGGATCCGTCGCGCCGCCGCTTCCTGCAATGGAGCGCGCTGGCGATGGCCGCCGGGTTGCTGCGCTTCCCGCTGGATGCGGCCGCGTCCAGCGCCGGGCGCGTGCAGGCGTTGCCGCTGCAGCAGGTCACGCTCAAGCCCTCGCTGTTCCTGGATTCGCTGCAGACCAATCGCCGCTACCTGATGGAGCTCGAGCCGGACCGGCTGCTGCACAATTTCCTGCAGTACGCGGGGCTGCCGCCGAAGGGCGCGGTCTACGGCGGCTGGGAAGGCGACACCATCGCCGGCCACACCCTGGGCCACTACCTCAGCGCGCTGGCCAAGATGCATGCGCAGACCCGCGACGCGGAACTGCGCAAGCGCATCGACTACATCGTCGGCGAACTGGCGCGTGCGCAGGCGAAGGACGCGGACGGCTACGTCGGCGGCTTCACCCGCAAGAACGACAAGGGCGAGATCGAGGGCGGCAAGGCGGTCATGGAGGACGTGCGCCGCGGCATCATCAAGGGCAGCAAGTTCAACCTCAACGGCAGCTGGTCGCCGCTGTACACCCAGCACAAGCTGTTCGCCGGCCTGCTCGATGCGCATGCGCTGGCCGGCAACGCCCAGGCGCTGGCGGTGCTGGTGCCGATGGCCGGCTATTTCGCCGGCGTGTTCGACGCGCTCGACCATGCGCAGATGCAGACCTTGCTGGACACCGAGTTCGGCGGCCTCAACGAGTCCTACATCGAACTGGGCGCGCGCACCGGCGACGCACGCTGGATCGCGATCGGCAAGCGCCTGCGCCACGAGAAGGTGATCGACCCGGCGGCGGCCGGCCGCGACGCGCTGCCGCACATCCATGCCAATACCCAGGTGCCCAAGTTCATCGGCGAGGCGCGCCAGTTCGAGGTCGCCGGCGATGCCGATGCCGCCGCCGCGGCGCGCTTCTTCTGGGAAACCGTGACCGCGCACTACAGCTACGTGATCGGCGGCAACGCCGACCGCGAGTACTTCCAGGAACCGGACACCATCGCCGCGTTCCTGACCGAGCAGACCTGCGAGCACTGCAACAGCTACAACATGCTCAAGCTGACCCGGCACCTGTACCAGTGGACGCCGCAGGCGCGCTACTTCGACTACTACGAACGCACCCTGCACAACCACGTCATGGCCGCGCAGCATCCGGGCACGGGCATGTTCACCTATATGACGCCGATGATCAGCGGCGGCGAGCGCGGCTTCTCCGACAAGTTCGACTCGTTCTGGTGCTGCGTCGGCAGCGGCATGGAAGCGCACGCGCAGTTCGGCGATTCGATCTACTGGCAGGACGCTTCCGCGCTGTACGTCAACCTGTACATCCCTTCCACCCTGGACTGGCCCGAGCGCGACCTGGCGCTGGAACTGGACAGCGGCGTGCCGGACAACGGCAAGGTGCGGCTGCAGCTGCGCCGCGCCGGCGCGCGCACGCCGCGGCGCCTGCTGCTGCGGCTGCCGGCCTGGTGCCAGGGCCGCTATACCGTGCGTCTCAACGGCAAGGCCCAGCGCGCTACGCTCGCCGACGGCTATCTGGCGCTGGAGCGCGACTGGCGCAGCGGCGACGTGATCGAACTGGACCTGGCCACGCCGCTGCGCCTGGAGCACGCCGCCGGCGATGCCGACACGGTGGTGGTGATGCGCGGCCCGCTGGCGCTGGCGGCCGACCTCGGCCCGGTCGCCGAACCCTACGATGCGCCGGACCCGGCGCTGGTGGCGACCGCGGACCCGCTGGCCGGCTTCGCCGAACTGCCGCAGTCCGGGCATTTCCTGGCCAGCAGCACGCAGCCGCAGGGGCTGACCTTCGTGCCGTTCTATGCGCAGTACGAACGCCGCAGCGCGCTGTACTTCAAGCGCATGGCACCGACGCAGTGGGCGCAGGAGGCGGCGCGGCGCACCCGCCAGCAGGCCGAGCGCGCGGCGCTGCAGGCCAGTGCGGTGGACATGATCCAGTTCGGCGACGAGGCCTCCGAGCAGGCGCACAAGCTGCGCAGCGACACCTCCTTCGGCGGCGCCTACCGCCGCCAGCAATGCCGCGACGTGCGCGGCAAGGGCTTCGTCGAATTCCAGATGCGCGGCAGCGCGCAGCCGCTGGCGTTGCGCCTGCGCTTCTGGGGCAGCGACAAGGGCCGCTTCAACATCCTGGTCAACGGCAAGCTGGCGGTGGAGGTGCAGGTGGAGCGCGGGCAGGTGATCGACTTCGTCGACCGCGACTATCCGCTGCCGCCGGCGCTGACCCGCGATGCGGCGCAGCTGACGCTGCGCATCGAGCCGCAGCACGGCGACACCGCCGGGCCGTTGTTCGGCGGCTGGTTGATCCCGGCCGCAAGCGCATGACCGCGGCCGCAGCGCACGCGCGCGGCGCTGGCCTGGCTCCCCGCCAGGAACCGGCGATGGCCGCGCGCTCCGCTTCCTCCGCTCGCCGCTGGCTGTGGCACGGCCTGCTCGCACTCGCCGCCGTCGGCAGCGGCGGCTGCGCACATGCGCCGTCCCAGGCCGCGGCCTCGCATTCGGCGAGCCCGCTGCAGGGCGTCTGGGTGATCGACCAGGGCCCATCGTTCCCCGGCCCGCGCTACCTGCGCATCGCCGAGCGCGATGGCCAACCGCACGGCAGCATCACCACCGACTGGTACGGCGACGTGCCGATGCAGCAGTTGCGCATCGACGGCGGCGTGGCCCATTTCCAGATCGACAACGGCAATCCGCGGCTGCCGGCGCAGCCGTGGACCGCGACCCTGGAGGACGGCCGACTGCACGTGGCCGGCCGCATCTGGGACGAGCAGGTCGACGTGCGCGCGCGCCGCGGCAGCGAGGCCGATGCAACGCGGCTGGCGTTTCCCGTCGCCCCGCTGCCGGACTACGCGGCGTTGCCGAGCGACGGCCTGGCGCGGACTCCGCCGCTGGGCTGGAGCAGCTGGAACCGGTTCGCCGAACATATCGACGACGCGATCGTGCGCCAGATCGCCGACGCGATGGTCGCGTCCGGCCTGCGCGACGCCGGCTACGTGTACGTCAACATCGACGACGGCTGGCAGGGCGAGCGCGACCGCGACGGCGTGCTGCAGCCGAACGCGCGCTTCCCCGACATGCGCGCACTGGCCGACTACGTGCACGGCAAAGGCCTCAAGCTCGGCCTGTACAGTTCGCCCGGGCCGAAGACCTGCGCCGGCTATGCCGGCAGCTACGGCCACGTCGAACAGGACGCACGCACCTGGGCCGGCTGGGGCATCGACTACGTCAAGTACGACTTGTGCTCGGGCGAAGGCATCTTCCGCGATCCGCAGCAGGTGCGCCGCGCCTACCTGCAGATGGGCCAGGCGCTGCGCGCGACCGGACGGCCGATCGTCTACAGCCTGTGCCAGTACGGACGCGACCACGTCGGCCAGTGGGGGCGCGAGGTCGGCGGCCATCTGTGGCGGACCACCGGCGACATCGAGGACAGCTACGCGAAGATGGCCTCGATCGGCTTCGACCGCAACGGCGATCCCGCCGACGCGGGGCCGGGCGGCTGGAACGATCCGGACATGCTCGAGGTCGGCAACGGCGGCATGAGCGTGGACGAGTACCGCACGCACATGGCGTTGTGGGCGCTGTCGGCGGCGCCGCTGCTGCTGGGCAATGACCTGCGGCAGATGACGCCGGCGACGCTGGCGATCCTGCGCAACCGCGAGGTGCTGGCGATCGACCAGGATGCGCTGGGCGTGCAGGGCAGGGTGGTGCGCAAGGTCGGCGCGATCGAGATCTGGCGCAAGCCGCTGGCCGACGGCGGCGTCGCGCTGGGCGTATTCAACCGCGATACGCAGCCGCAGCGGGTGACGTTGACGGCCGACGACGCCGGCACCGCGTTGCACGGACGCCGTTGGCGCGATCTGTGGCGCGGCCGCTCGCAGGCGGCCGAGCGACTGCGCAGCGTGCAGGTCGCCGCGCATGGCGTGGTGTTGCTGCGGTTGTCGCCGCCGCCGGCCGCACGCGCGCACTGAGCGCACTGAGCGCACGAACGGCGGCGCGCGTGGCGGCGCGTGGCGCCCGCCGCGCGTGAGACCACGCTTGCGCTTCGATCGCCATCTGGTCCGATGCCGAAAGTCCGCCGCGCGCATCGCAACGCTGCAGGGTGATTGGCGCTATGCCGAGTTGCATCAAGCAAAGCCCTGCCGCGCACAACCATCATGTCGCGTGCGCAGCAGCCTGCATGCGCGGCGGGCAAGCAATCGACGCGCCGGATGGCCACGACCATGCATTATTCCGCATGCAGAGCCGCTAATTGCGACAAGACGCAGGCCCCACTTCCGGGCACATTGTGACCACGTCGTTAAATCGTGATGACCTAGCTGTTTCTTCGGCCGACACGCTGGCGTGCGGGACAGGATCCGCCGCTGCCGTCCGCCTCCATCTGCAATACCGGGGATCCGCGCGCACCGCATTGCGCGAAGGACATCGAGCATCCCCGCCGTTGCGCCCGGTCTTGCATAGGTCGGGCGCGGGAAACGCAGTGCTGGCGACGCTGGTGAAGCGTCGCGCTCGTTGCATCAACCGTCCGCTGGCGCAGAGCCGGCGCGGATCCGTTCGGCCATTCGTTTCGTCCATGCCCCGTGTCGCCATCGCTCAGGAGATTCCCATGTCGTTTCCGCACGCAAACCCTTCCTTGCATCGCAACGCACCGGTGCCGCAGCCGCTGGCGCTGGCGGTGATCGCCGCGCTGTCGCTGGGCGCGTCGTGGTCGGCGCTGGCGCAAGAGGCGGACGCGGACGGCGGCAAGACCCAGACCCTGGACAGCATCGTGGTCACCGGCTCGCGCCTGCGCCGCGTCGACACCGAAACCGCCAATCCGGTGGTGACCATCAGCCGCGCGCAGATCGAGGCCACCGGCAAGGCCACGCTCGGCGATCTGGTGCAGGAACTGCCCTCGATCGCCGGCAACGCGACCAATCCCAATACCAACAACGGCGGCGGTACCGGCGCCTCGACCATCTCGCTGCGCGGCCTCGGCGACAAGCGCACACTGATCCTGGTCAACGGCACGCGCCTGGCCAGCAACGACGTCAACGCGATCCCGGCGACGATGATCGAGCGGGTGGAAGTGCTCAGCGACGGCGCCTCGGCGGTGTACGGCTCCGACGCGATCGGTGGCGTGGTCAACTTCATCCTGCGCAAGAGCTTCGACGGCATCGAGGCCAGCACCGATTTCGGCACCAGCTCGCGCAGCGACGGCAACCGCCGCAACTTCTCGCTGACCGCCGGCAAGACCTGGGACCGCGGCAGCGTGATCGCCGGCGTCTCCTATCACGACATCGATCCGGTCTCGGCCGGCGCGCGCGGCTACTCCAAGGATGCGCTGTCGCTGATCGGCGGCGTGCCGGTCAAGCAGGGTTCCTCGGCCACGCCGACCGGCAGCATCAGCTTCAACGACGGCTCGGCCCAGGCCAGGGCGCTGGCGGCCAGCAATGGCTGCTCGCGCGTCACCTTCAACGGTGGCGGCAGCAGCCCGACCAACCCCAGCCAGTACCACTGCTACGTCGCCTCCACCGATTCCTACAACTACCAGCCGTACAACCTGCTGCAGACCCCGCAGGAGCGCACCAACGCCTTCGTGATCGGCAGCTTCCGCTTCAACGATCACCTGGAAGGTTACGTCAACAGCTACTTCAGCAAGACCAGCTCGGCCTCGATCATCGCGCCGATCCCGATCTTCTCCAACGGCGACAACTTCCTGGTGTCCTCGGCCAGCTACTACAACCCGTTCGGGCTGAACTTCGGCACCGACCGCAGCGCCGGCCAGTCGTACAACGACTTCAACAGCCGCGCCACCGTGCTCGGCAATCGCCGCTACGAGTACAACACTTACAATTTCCAGATCAATCCGGGCCTGCGCGGCAGCTTCGGCGACAGCTCGTGGCAGTGGGACGCCAGCATCAACTACGGCAAGGTCAAGCAGAAATCGATCAACAACGGGTTCCTCGACTACGCCGGATTCAACGCCGCGGTCGGTCCCTCGTTCCTGGACAGCGACGGCACGGTCAAGTGCGGCAGCGCCGGCGCGGCGATCGCCGGCTGTACCCCGATCGACATCTTCAACCTCAACAGCCCCAACAACCTGGCCGCGCTGCAGGCATTGGTGGTCAACCCGATCGTCACCAGCGTGTACCGGGTCAAGCAGTTCGAGGCCAACGCCAACGGCAACCTGTTCGAGCTGCCGGCCGGCACCGTGAGCCTGGCCGCCGGCGTGTCCTACCGCAAGGAGAGCACCTCCACCGCCGCCGACGCGCTGTGGACCGGCGATGAGAACGGCCTGTGCGGCGTGATCGAATACTGCGCCACCGTGCTCGGCGGCAGTTTCAGCGTCAAGGAGGCCTATGCCGAAGCGCTGTTCCCGCTGCTGTCGGAACTGCCGCTGGTGCATTCGCTGAACCTGACCGTGGGCAGCCGCTTCTCCGACTACGACTCGGTCGGCAGCAAGACCAACAGCAAGGTCGCGCTGGAATGGCGCCCGATCGAGAACCTGCTGTTGCGCGGCACCGTCTCGCAGGTGTTCCGCGCGCCCAACATCAACGAACTGTATTCCGGCGTGGTCGGCGATTCGGCCACGGTCAACGATCCCTGCAACGGCTACACCGGCGGCCACGAGGGCGCCTGCGCCAACGTGCCCACCGACGGCAGCTACCAGCAGGCGGACAACCAGATCGGGGCCAAGGCCTCCGGTGCGGTGGTGGCCGGCTACCAGCTCAAGCCGGAGACCGGCAAGTCCTACGATTTCGGCGTGGTCTACGATCCGGGTTGGCTGGACGGGCTGTCGATCAGCGCCGACGTATGGCGCATCGATCTCAACGACACCATCACCACCGTGTCGGCGCAGACCGTGTTCAACCAGTGCTACGCCAACTCGGGCAGCGCGTTCTGCGCGCTGATCCACCGCAACGACAACGGCACCATCAACTACGTCGCCGAGCCCACGGTCAACCTCGGCAAGCTGTGGGCGCGCGGCGCCGACTTCAGCCTCAACTACCGCCTGCCGGACACCGCCTGGGGCAGCTTCAACGCCGGCCTCAACGGCACCTACACCATCCGCTACGACGTCAACCCGGACAGCACCGACCCCAACACCGTCACCATCCACAACGCCGGCAAGTACACCCAGGCCTACGGCAACTTCCCGCGCTGGCGCGCGCTCGGCACCCTGGGCTGGAATCTCGGCAACTGGAGCGCCAACTACCGCATGCGCTACATCGGAGCCACCGAGATCGGCAGCGCCGACGCGCGGCAGAACCTGTCGGCCGACGTCGGCGAGCCCGGCGTGGTGCGCGGCATCGGCGCCTACGTCTATCACAGCGCACAAGTGGGTTACCAGTTCGCGCAGTGGCGCACCCGCGTCGAACTCGGCGTGGACAACCTCACCGACAAGCAGCCGCCGCTGTACTACGCCAACAACGTCGGCAACGCCAACACCGACGTCGCCACCTACGACCTGCTCGGCCGCTACTACTGGGCGCGGGCGACGGTGAAGTTCTAGGCCTGCTGTCGTCCAGTCCGAACCAGGACGTGCGGACGCCGTTCCCGGTCGGCGTCTGCACGCGGGCTTCGATGTCGTAGTGCGCGATCCTGGCGGCAGCCCGTACATGGCTGCCGCCGGGGCGGACAGATCCTGGGGTGCTGTGGAACGATCGCCAAGGCGTGGCGATCAGCGCCCATGACGCCGGCCTACTGCGCGACTGTGACGGCGCCGATGACTGATACGGCGAGTACCAGACTGCCGGTAAATCGGCGACCGCAGGAATCCGGCACTTCCCTCGATGCGTGTTATGTCCGGTTGCCGTCGACGCTGGACGGCTAGGCTTTCGGATCGATTGGTGCGGCGCCTTGTTTCCTGCGCAGCCGTGACGTCGGGCGCACTTGGCGCTCGTGCCGCACAGCCGCGCCGCGCCGGCTTACTCCAGCAACTTCAGCAGGTCCCGGTGCAGGTCGTGCGGAATCCGCACACCTTCGCGGATGCTGCGCTCGCGTGCCTTATAGCGGCGTTGCGATGGCAGCCGCGCACCGGTGTCCTGGTAGGCGGCGAAGAACGCCTCGGCGCGTGCCATGTGCGTCGCCCACTCCGCGCCAAGGAACCGCACCGGGTCCAAGGCGATGATCAATTCGCCGTGGTACGGGGAAGCGCCGGCGCCGGCGTCATGCGCCAGCGATTCGGCGCTGGTGAGGTCGCCGATCAGCGGCCCGGCGATCAGTTCGATCATGGCGGAAAGCGCCGACCCCTTGTGTCCGCCGAAGGTCAGCATCGCGCCACCGCCGCCGGCGACCACGTTCGGATCGGTGGTCGGCCTGCCGGCGGCGTCCACCCCCCAGCCTTCGGGAATCGGCAGACCGGCGCGGCGGTGCAGTTCGATCTCGCCGCGCGCCACCGCGCTGGTGGCGAAATCGAACACGAAGGGAAGCGCGTCCCCGCGTGGCCAGCCGAACGCGAGCGGATTGGTTCCCAGTAGGGGTGTATGACCGCCGGCCGGCGTGACCCAGGCATGGCTGGGATTGCAGATCAGCGCGACCAGCCCGGCCTTGGTGATGCGTTCGACTTCCGGCCATAGCGCGGAGAAATGCACGCAATGGTTGATCGCCAGCGCCGCCAGCCCGTTGCCGCGCGCCTTTTCGATCAGCGACGGCAGACCGCGCTCGAATGCCAACAGCGAAAAGCCGCCGCGTGCATCGACGCGGACGATCCCGGGTGCCTGATCGCGCACGACCGGCTCGGCATCGCCCACGACCTTGCCATTGCGCAGCGTCGCCACGCATCCCAGGGTGCGGTAGAGCCCATGCGACGCGCAGCCGTCGCGTTCGCCCGCGACGATCGTGGCGGTGAGGGTCTGCACATGCGCAGGGCCGAAGCCGGCATGGCGCAGGATGCGATCGACCAACGCGGTGGCTTGGTCCAAGGATAGTGCGACGGTATCGCTTGCGTTCATCGAAAAAAGCGCGGAAGGGAGGAGCCGGGATTCTCACTCACGTCGCGCTTTGTGAAAACCTCGGGCTGCCAGCCGGCACCGAGCGGCTTGACCTGCGGGCCAGTTACGTCGCGCCACACAACGCCGCACACTGGATGACGTTGTAATGAATCGGCTGTACGCGAATTGCATAGCGACAAGCTGAAGGCGTCGAACTTTCAAGACGAAGCCGCTCATCGGTCGCTTGAAAATTTTCTTGACAGCCATCCCTGAATTAGTCAAATAATTCGATGAGGCCGGGATCCGGCCGACAGGGGATTCTCCGTTCGATCGATTGCCTCGCGCCTTGGCGCGATAGGTTTGCATTGCGTTTTTCTGCGATTTTCGTTATCGCGATCCTCGCCGCTGGGAGCTCGCGGTCATTCAGGGAATTCGGCCCGCAACGGGCTGAAAAGGAAGAGGTAAACGATGGTCGGGATACGGCTGGTGATCGGCATGTGCTGCTGTGCCTGTGTGCGCGTGCGGATGCGGCGAATGAGTTGGCGCCCTACGAGGAGTACGAAAAGAAGATCAAGGCCGCGCAGGTCGTCGGTCCGCTGAAGGACGACATCTTATCCTGGTCATCCCGTGGAGTGAAATCATGAAAAATATTTTCTTATTGGTTGTCGTATTTTTTCAGGTTTTGTGCGCAGCATCTACATTGGAAAGCAATGGGGGTCAAGCTTTTGAAGTCGGTCTGCATAGAGGCCCTGCCGGAGATTGGCCAAAAGAAAGTTGCGTCGAAGCTTCTCTGGAAAATAAAAAATTTTCGATTAAAAATAGCTCTAAAAATTATGTTCTTGACAGGTTAATAGCTAAAAAATTAACGGAAATGCTGGGGGAGGGTGTATTGCCAAGTAATCCGCCATTGCTTCGGGTATTTGTCCATTACCCTGGTTTTGGGAGCTCGGTTTTCATGGCTGGAGACCTCTCTGTATGTAAAAAGTAAGCACTGGTGGGGCTTGTATATGGAGAAACTTCGTTCAGTTGTTGATTGCACGGGAAGACGCTGATGATGGTCGCCCACGGCCTGCTCGCAGCAGCGAGCGCCTAGCGTAATTGCACACGAAGCCGGCAAGGCGCCGGCTTCGTTCGTATACACGGGTGGATGCCAAGGCTTACGCCGACAACTCCAACAACAGCTTGTTGAGCCGCCGCACATACGCCGCCGGATCCTTCAGGCTGTCGCCGGCGGCCAGCGCAGCCTGGTCGAACAGCACCCGCGCCAAATCGCCGAAGCGCTCGCCGTCGGCTTCCGCGTCCAGCTTCTCGATCAGCGGGTGCGCCGGGTTGAACTCGAACACCGGCTTGCTCTCCGGCAGTTTCTGTCCGCTGGCTTCCAGGATCTGCCGCATCTGCAGGCCCAGGTCGCCCTGGCCGATGGCCAGGATCGCCGGTGAGTCGGTCAGGCGGTGCGACACGCGCACTTCCGACACGTCCTCGCCCAGCGCCTGCTGGATGCGCTCGACCAGGCCCTGCTTGGCCTTGGCCGCTTCTTCCATGGCCTGCTTCTCTTCCTCGCTGTCGAGCTTGCCCAGGTCCAAGTCGCCGCGGGCGACGTCGACGAAGGACTTGCCGTCGAACTCGGTGAGGTAGCTCATCAGCCACTCGTCGATGCGGTCGGTGAGCAGCAGCACTTCGATGCCCTTCTTGCGGAACACTTCCAGGTGCGGGCTGTCCTTGATCTGCGCGTAGCTCTCGCCGGTCAGGTAGTACAGCTTGTCCTGGCCGTCCTTCATCCGCGCCACGTAGTCGGCCAGCGCCACGCTCTGCTCGGCGTCGCCGCTGTGGGTGGAGGCGAAGCGCAGCAGGCCGGCGACCTTCTCGCGGTTGCCGAAATCCTCGGCCGGGCCTTCCTTCAGCACCTGGCCGAAGTTCTTCCACACGCTCTTGTAGCGCTCGGGTTCGTCCTTGGCCAGTTTCTCCAGCATGTCCAGCGCGCGCTTGCTCAGCGCCGACTTCATCGAGTCGATCACCGGGCCGGACTGCAGGATCTCGCGCGATACGTTCAGCGGCAGGTCGCTGGAATCGACGATGCCCTTGACGAAGCGCAGGTACAGCGGCAGGAACTGCTCAGCCTGGTCCATGATGAAGACGCGCTGCACGTACAGCTTGAGCCCGCGCGAGGCGTCGCGCTGGTACAGGTCGAACGGCGCGCGGCCGGGCACGTACAGCAAGGAGGTGTAGTCGAGCTTGCCCTCGACCTTGTTGTGGCTCCACGCTACCGGGTCCTCGTGGTCGTGCGCGATGTGCTTGTACAGCTCCTTGTATTCCTCGTCCTTGATCTCGGTGCGCGGCCGCGTCCACAGCGCGCTGGCGCGGTTGACGGTCTCCCATTCGGGAGCTTCCGGCTTGTCCTTGTCCTCGCCGATGTGTTCCTTCGGCAGTTCGATCGGCAGGGCGATGTGGTCGGAATACTTGCGCACGATGCCGCGCAGCTTCCAGCCGTCCGCGAAGCTATCTTCGCCGTCCTTCAGCTGCAGCACGATGCGGGTGCCGCGCTCGGGCTTGTCGATGGTGGCGACCTCGAACTCGCCTTCGCCGCGCGAGGACCAGTGCACGCCCTCGCTGGCCGGCAACCCGGCGCGGCGGCTGTACACGTCGACCTGGTCGGCGACGATGAAGGCGCTGTAGAAGCCCACGCCGAACTGGCCGATCAAGTGCGAGTCCTTCTTCTGGTCGCCGGACAGGTGCTTGAGGAAGTCGGAAGTGCCGGACTTGGCGATGGTGCCCAGGTGCGAGACGATCTCCTCGCGGCTCATGCCGATGCCGTTGTCGTCGATGGTGACGGTGCCGGCGTCCTTGTCGAAGCCGATGCGGATGCGCAACTGCGCGTCGCCGTCCAGCAGCTCGGGCTTGACCAGCGCCTCGAAGCGCAGCTTGTCGGCCGCGTCGGAGGCATTGGAGATCAGCTCGCGCAGGAAGATCTCCTTGTTGGAATACAGGGAGTGGATCATCAGCTGCAACAGCTGCTTGACCTCGGTCTGAAAGCCCAGGGTTTCTTTTTGGGTTTCCACGCTCATCGGTGCTTGCTCCATGGTGATGGCTGGCCGCGCGGAGGAGGGCGCGACTCTGCCAGCGGACATGGTGGCGGCCGGGCCCGGCTTCAAGCGCGAGCGGTGGCCGCGGCGCTGGTCTATCATCCGGGCCCCGTTCCGTGCCGCCGCCGTCGATGCCGAGCCCGCGCCCGTTTCCCTTCCAGTCCCGGCCAGTGCGAGGCGGCCGATGAGCCGCGCCGGCGTGGGCCAGGTGCGCATCATCGGCGGGCGCTGGCGCAATACCCGGCTGCCGGTGCCGGACCTGCCGGGCCTGCGCCCGAGTTCCGACCGGGTCCGCGAGACCCTGTTCAACTGGCTGCTGCCGGCGCTGCCCGGCGCGCGCGTGCTGGACCTGTTCGCCGGCAGCGGCGCGCTCGGTCTGGAGGCGGTGTCGCGCGGCGCGGCCTCGGCCTGCCTGGTCGAGCGCGATCCGGCGCTGGCCGCGCAGCTGCGCGCCACGGTCGCCAAGCTGCAGGCGCAGGACCAGGTGCAGGTAGTGCAGGACGACGCGCTGCGCTGGCTGGCCGCGCCGGGCGCCGAGGCCCCGGCCGACATCGCCTTCGTCGACCCGCCGTTCGCCGCCGGGCTGTGGGACGCGGTGCTGCAGCGGCTGCCGGCGCGGCTGGCCGCTGATGCCTGGCTGTACCTGGAATCGCCGGCCGGGCACGCGCCAGCGCTGCCGGCGCAGTGGGCGCTGTACCGCGAGGGTGGCAGCCGCGAGGTCCGCGCTGCCCTGTACCGGCGCACCGCTGCTACACTTCCCGGCGACCTTCACGCGGTATCCAACGCATGACCGTGGCCCACAGCCGCATCGCCGTCTACCCCGGGACCTTCGATCCGATCACCAACGGGCACATCGACCTGGTCAACCGGGCCGCGCCGCTGTTCGAACAGGTGGTGGTGGGTGTGGCGCAGAGCCCATCCAAGGGACCGACGCTGCCGCTGGAGCTGCGCGTGAACCTGGCCCGCGAGGCGCTGGCCGGGCACCGCAACGTCGAGGTGATCGGCTTCGATACGCTGCTGGCGCATTTCGTGCGCTCGGTCGGCGGCGGGGTGCTGCTGCGCGGCCTGCGCGCGGTGTCGGATTTCGAATACGAGTTCCAGATGGCGAGCATGAACCGGCATCTGATCCCGGAGGTGGAGACGCTGTTCCTCACCCCGGCCGAGCAACACAGTTTCATTTCGTCGTCGCTGGTGCGCGAGATCGCGCGGCTGGGCGGGGACGTGTCCGGCTTCGTGCCGCCGTCGGTGGTGCAGGCGCTGGTCCAGGCCCGCCAGGCCGCGGCGCAGCGCTGAGCCGTCCGCCATTCACAGACAACAAGGGAGCCATCCATGAAGAACACCGTACGCGTGCTGCTGATCGCCTCGCTGGCACTGGGCTTCACCGCCTGCAAGAAGGAAGAGCCCGCCGCGCCCGCCGCCGACGCGCAGGCGGCGCTGACCGCGCCGTCCAAGGACGACGATGCCGGCTGGAAGAAGTACCTGCAGGAAGTGGCGATCCAGAACATGGGCAACGTCACCAACAGCCCGTTCCTGTACTACCTGCCGCCGGAGTCGGATCCGGAGTTCCAGGCCAAGTACGAGCGCCAGGTCGAAAGCGCCACCACCGCCATCGGCCGCGGCATCCAGCCGGGCAACATGCTGGCGTTCGGTTCCTCGGCCTCGGCCAAGATGGCCGACCTGATCGCCGCGGCGTTCGCCAAGGTCGAGCCGAACACGATGAAGGGCGTGCGCGTGGTCTACATCGGCGCCGCCGCCGACAATGCCCGCGTGCAGACCGTGATCCAGCCGACCGGCGCCGAGTACATCTTCGTCGAAGCGAAGTGATGCGACGTCCGGCGCGCCCGCCTGGGCGCGCCGGACGCATTGCTTGGCAGGGAGATGCCTCCCTTGCCATCGCCGCGACCGACGGCCGGTCGCTGCTTGCGGCAGCCGGCACCGCGGCCATTTAGAGTGTGATGTCGGATCAAGCGCGGCCCGCCAGCGCTTATAGCGCCACGTTCCTGTAGCGCCCCCAATCGCCACCGATGCGCACACACGATGCGCCCCGTTCCTGTGACAGCGCTGCTGCACCCGACCGCCTGCGCGATGCAGCGTCCCACCAGGCAAGATCCCGCGCGCCGGGTCCTCCACGCCCGATCCGGTAAGATGCCCGGGTTAGTGCCGAAGTCTGCGAAATGTCCCTCAAGATCAACGAGCTCTGCGTCAACTGCGACGTCTGCGAGCCGGCCTGCCCGAACCAGGCCATCGCGATGGGCGAGACGATCTACGTGATCGATCCGGCCCGCTGCACCGAATGCGTCGGCCATTTCGACGAGCCGCAATGCGTGGTGGTGTGCCCGGTCGAATGCATCGACCCGGATCCGGCCATCCCGGAGAGCCATGCGCAACTGCTGGCCAAGCTGCTGCAATTGCAGCGCGATCATCCCGAGTTGTACCCACAGGAGCCCCCCGCCGCATGAGAACGCTCGTCCGCCGTGTCCTGCTGCTCGCCCTGGTCCTGGCGCCGCCGGCGTGGGCCGAAGCGCCGGCCGCCGCCGCCGCGCATCCGCCCGGCGCCGCGGTCGCCAGCGGCCACGGCCTGGCCACCGACGCCGGCCTGCAGATCCTGCGCGAGGGCGGCAACGCGTTCGACGCGGCGGTGGCGGTGTCCTCGACGCTGGCGGTGGTCGAGCCGATCAGCTCCGGGCTGGGCGGCGGCGGGTTCTTCCTGCTGCACGACGCCAAGACCGGCAAGGACACGATGCTGGACGCGCGCGAATACGCGCCGGAATCGGCCACGCCGGACAAGTTCCTCGATGCCAAGGGCGCGCTGGACCGCGACCGCTCGGTCAACGGCCCATGGTCGGCCGGCATTCCTGGCCTGCCGGCGGCGCTGGTCGAGCTGGCCACCAAGCACGGCAAACTGCCGCTGCAGCAGTCGCTGGCGCCGGCGATCCGCATCGCCCGCGACGGCTTCCCGGTGTACCGGCGCATGGCCGAGGGCTACCAGGCCCGACGCAAGGTGATGGAGCGCTATCCCGGCACCCGCGAGGTGTACCTGCGCAACGGCAAGCCGATCACCGAAGGCGACCTGTTCAAGCAGCCGGAACTGGCCGACACCCTGCAGTTGCTGGGGGCAAAGGGCTTCGACGGCTTCTACCGCGGCGTCACCGCCAAGAAGCTGCTAGCCGGGGTCAAGCAGGCCGGCGGCCACTGGACCGCGGCGGAACTGGCCGGCTACACGGTCAAGCAGCGCACGCCGATCCAGTTCGAGTACAAGGGCTGGACCGTCACCACCGCGCCGCCGCCGTCTTCCGGCGGCATCGCACTGGCCAGCATGCTGCAGATCCTGGAAGGCTACGACCTGAAGGCGATGGACCCGGCGCACCGCACCCACCTGGTGGTGGAGGCGATGCGCCGCGCCTACCGCGACCGCACCTTCTTCCTGGGCGATCCGGATTTCACCGCGGTGCCGCAGCGTGTGCTGCTGAGCAAGGACTACGCGATCGGCCTGCGCTCGACGATCAACCCGGAGAAGGCCACCCCCAGCGACCTGCTGTCGGGTCAGCCGACCCCGCTGGAGGATGACGAGACCACCCACTTCTCGATCATCGACGGCGAGGGCAACCGCGTTGGTGCGACCCAGACGGTGAACCTGCTGTTCGGCTCCGGGCTGATTCCCAAGGGCACCGGCGTGTTGCTCAACGACGAGATGGACGACTTCGCGCTCAAGCCCGGCACGCCCAACGCATTCGGGGTGATGGGTTACGCGGCCAACGCGCCCAAGCCAGGCAAGCGCCCGCTCAGCTCGATGACGCCGACCTTCATGGAGAACGCCGACAAGACCATCGTGCTCGGCACCCCGGGCGGCAGTCGCATCATCACCATGGTGTTGCTCGGCATCCTCGGCTACGACGATGGCCTGAGCGCGCAGCAGGTCGCCGCGTTGCCGCGCTACCACCACCAGTGGCTGCCGGACGTGATCGAGGCCGAGACCGGCACCTTCGACGCGGCCACCGTGCAGGGCCTGCAGGCGATGGGCCACACGCTCAAGCTGCCAGGCGACAGCGCCGAAGGCGGGCGCGGTTCCAGCCACGTGTGGGGCAACCTGCAGACGGTGGAATGGGACAAGCGCAGCAACACGCTCAGCGGCGGCAGCGACCCGCGCAACGAAGTCGGCAAGGCCGAGGTGCAACTGACGACGCCGGCGCGGTGAGTCGCCACGCAGTCGCCTTCGCGCAGTCCGCTGGCCGCTGTCACGTGGGCCCGCGGGCTTTTCCCGGTCCCTGGTCCCCGGTCCCCGGTCCCCAAAAATGAAACTCTGGTCCATCCAAGGCAACTCCCAGAAACTCGACGGCGGCGCGATGTTCGGCAACGCGCCCAAGGCGATGTGGCAGCAGTGGGCCGCGCCCGATGACGGCAACCGCATCGCGCTGGCCTGCCGCGCGCTGCTGGCGCGGCCGCTGGCCGGCAAGACGGTGCTGTTCGAGACCGGCATCGGCGCGTTCTTCGCGCCGGCGCTGCGCGAGCGCTACGGGGTCCAGGAAGAGCGTCACGTGCTGCTGGATTCGCTGCGCGAGGCCGGCGTGGCGCATACCGACATCGACGTGGTAGTGCTGAGCCATCTGCACTTCGACCACGCCGGCGGATTGCTGGCGCCGTGGCGCGAAGGCGCGGCGCCGGAGCTGCTGTTCCCGAACGCGCGCTTCCTGGTCGGCGCGGCGCACTGGCGACGCGCGTTGCAGCCGCATCCGCGCGACCGCGCCAGTTTCATTCCCGAGTTGCCCGGCCTGCTCGAGGCCAGCGGCCGCCTGGAGCTGGTCGATGGCGAATATTCAAGTGCGTTGGGCGAGGCGGTGCGCTTCCGTTTCAGCGACGGGCATACCCCGGGGCTGATGCTCGCCGAGATCGTCGGCGTGCAGCAGGCCGATGGCCTGACGCATGGCGGCGTCGCGTTCTGCGCCGACCTGATCCCGGGACGCTCGTGGGTGCACGTGCCGATCACGATGGGCTACGACCGCAACGCCGAACTGCTGATCGACGAGAAGCGCGCGTTCCTGGAGGACGCGCTGGCGCGCAACGTGCACCTGTTCTTTACCCATGATCCGGACTGCGCGCTGGCGCAACTGGCGCGCGACGCCAAGGGTCGGTTCGTCACCACCCACGAACTGGCGACGCTGCAGGCGAGGTCGCTGGCGGGCTAGGGCGGTTGCCACGATTGGCGCAGGCCACGTTGCCGTGCCTGGCGCTCAGGCAGCCGCGCGCGAACTGGTTGCCAGTCACAAGCCGCACGCGGTCGCTTGGTGCGCACACGCCGACTCGCAGGGCCGCGCCTGGGCGTGTACGGACGGCATCAGCGCCTGGTCGCCTATCGGCATGCGTTCCCTCGCCCTGTCTTGCGCGTACGCGCCCCAGCATCGCGGCGCGGCCCATCCCGATCGCGTCGATCGGCCCCACGCGCAGCGCATTCCCGCTGGCGGCTGAAAGCCCGCCGCGCAGCGCTTGCAGCCGTCATCGCGGCCGGCCAGTATCGCCACATGAACAACCTGCCTGCCGCCTTGCGTTGCCTGCTTCTCGCCTGCCTGATCGTCGGCGGCTGCGCCTCGCGCTCCGAGGACGCCACCATGCCGCCGATCCGGCTCAACCAGGTCGGCTACCTGCCGGCCGCCAGCAAGCTCGCGGTGGTGCCCGATGGCCACGGCGAGGCATTCGCGGTCGAACGCGCCGACTCTGGCAAGGTGGTGTTGCGCGGCACGCTCGGCGCCGCGGCGACCTGGGCGCCGGCACAGCAGACGGTGCGCATCGCCGACTTCTCCACGCTGCGCGCGCCGGGCCGCTATCGCGTGCGCGTGGACGGGCTGCCGCCGTCGGACAGCTTCGCCATCGGCGCCGACGCCTACGAGGCGGTGACGCGCGCGGCGCTGAAGGCCTACTACTTCAACCGCGCCAGCACCGCGCTGCCCGGCGAGTACGCCGGCCGCCACGCGCGCGCGGAAGGGCATCCGGATACGCATGTCCTGGTCCACGCCTCGGCGGCCTCGCCCGGGCGTCCGGCCGGCACCGCGATCTCCGCGCCGAAGGGCTGGTACGACGCCGGCGACTACAACAAGTACGTGGTCAATTCCGGCATCACCGTGTACACGTTGCTGGCCGCATACGAACAGTTCCCGGCCTATTTCGCCGCGCACAAGGAGGGCATTCCCGACAGCGACGGCGGCGTGCCGGACATCCTGCGCGAGGTCGACTGGAACCTGCAGTGGCTGCTGGCGATGCAGGATCCCGGCGACGGCGGCGTGTACCACAAGCTGACCAACCTGGACTTCGACGGCATGAAGATGCCCGACCAGGCCAACGCGCCGCGCTACGTGGTGCAGAAGAGCGCCGCGGCCACGCTCGATTTCGCCGCGGTGATGGCCCAGGCCAGCCGCATCTACGCACCGTTCGACGACCGCTTCGGCGGCGTGTCCAAGCGCATGCTGCAGGCCTCGCGCCGCGCCTGGGCCTGGGCGCAGGCGCATCCGGACGCGGTCTACCGGCAGCCGGCGGACGTGCACACCGGCGGCTACGACGACGCCAAGCTCGACGACGAGTTCGCCTGGGCGGCCACCGAGTTGTACCTGGCCACCGGCGAGGACGCGTTCTACGACGCGGCGATGGCGCGCAATGTGCCGGCCAGCGTGCCGAACTGGGGCTCGGTGGGCGGACTGGCGTGGATGTCGCTGGCGCAGCACCGCGCGCGGCTGACGCCACACGCGGACCAGGCGCGCATCGCCCGCGAGATCGACGGCGTGGCCACGCACCTGCTGCATGCCTGGCAGGGGTCGGCATGGAAGGTGGCGATGGCCCCGGCCGACTTCCACTGGGGCAGCAACAGCACCGCGCTGAACCAGGCGATGCTGCTGTTGCAGGCGTACCAGCTGGAGCGCAAGCCGGAGTACCTGCAGGCCGCGCAGTCGCAGCTGGACTACGTGCTCGGGCGCAACCCGCTGGGCATGTCCTTCGTCACCGGCATCGGCGCGCGTTCGCCGCTGCACATCCACCATCGCATCTCCATCGCCGACGGCGTCGCCATGCCGGTGCCGGGCCTGCTGGTCGGCGGTCCGCAGCCGGGCCAGCAGGACGCCAAGGAGTGCAAGCACGCCTATGCCTCGTCGCTGCCGGCGCTGTCCTACCTGGACGCCGAGTGCAGCTACGCGACCAACGAAGTGGCCATCAACTGGAACGCGCCGCTGGTGTACGTGAGCGCGGCGCTGCAGGTGCTGCAGCGCTGAGTGCGTGCGCGGTCATCGGCCTGGCTGGCGGCTGCGCGCCGCAGCTGCCGCGGCCGGGTCCGCAAGCGCATTCGATTCAGCTCGCTACGGTTGTCGGAGTATCTGTAGGAGCGACTTCAGTCGCGACAAGCGAAGCGGCGATCTTCCCGGCTTCGGAAGCAGTCGGGGCTGAAGCCCCTCCCACAGTGCACCGGCTGGCTATCCGAAGGTCGTTGTGGGAGCGACTTCAGTCGCGACGAGCGAAGCAGTGATCTTCCGGCTGTGGAAACCGCCGAGGCTGAAGCCCACCTGCAGCACTCAATCAGCTATCCGAAGGTCCTTGTAGGAGCGACTTCAGTCGCGACGAGCGAAGCGACGATCTTCCCGGCTTCGGAAACCGTCGGGGCTGAAGCCCCTCCTACAGTGCGCCAGCTGACTATTCGAACGGCATTTTGCAGTCGGGACTGAAGTCCCTCCCACAGGGGTCCCTCCCACAGTAGGTCCGGCACGCCATGCCGCGCCAACGCCAACGCCAATGCAGAAGCGCCCGCACTTGGTCCCGGGCGCGACCGCCCGAGCTCAGCCCACCCGGGTGCCGAAGATGCGGTCGCCGGCGTCGCCCAGGCCGGGCAGGATGTAGCCCTTGTCGTTGAGGTGGTCGTCGATCGCGGCGGTGTAGACCTCCACGTCCGGGTGCGCCGCCTCCAGCGCCTTCAGCCCTTCCGGCGCGGCGACCAGGAAGATGCCCTTGATCCGCCGCGCGCCGGCGCGCTTGAGCATGTCCACGGTGGCGATCAGGGTGCCGCCGGTGGCCAGCATCGGGTCCAGGATCAGCGCGTCGCGTTCCTCCAGGCGGCCGGTGAGGCGTTCGAAGTACGGCACCGGCTGCAGCGTCTCCTCGTCGCGCTGCAGGCCGACCACGCTGACCCGCGCCGCCGGGATCAGCGCCAGCACGCCGGGCAGCATGCCCAGCCCTGCGCGCAGGATCGGCACCAGGGTGATCTTGGCGCCGGCGATGCGCTGCACCTGGGTGGGGCCGGCCCAGCCCTCCATGGTATGCGTCTCCGTCTCCAGGTCGGCGGTGGCCTCGTAGCCGAGCAGGGTGCCCAGCTCGGTGACCAGTTCGCGGAAGCCCTTGGTGCTCAGCGCGGCGTCGCGCAGCAGGCCGATCTTGTGCTGCACCAGGGGATGGCGGACTTCGACGATCTTCATGGGGGCGCTCGCGACGGGGTTGCGCACAGTGTGCCGCAGCGGGCTTGGCGGCCGCCAGCGGCTGCGTGTCACTAGCACGCAACGTGTCGGAAATATGTTGTTTCCCCATTCTTAACGTGAAATGGGGATCGGCTTCCGTGCATACCAAGACTCCGCTGTTCGTGGCGATCGCGTTCGGCCTCAGCGCGGCCTGCGCCGCTCCCGGCGCACAGGCCGCCGCCGCCGATGCGGCGACCGACCTCGATCGGGTCGAGGTCCGCCCGCAACTGGAGGCCCAGGCCCGCGCGGTGGACCTCAAGCGCGAGTCCGATGCGATCCTGGACGCGGTCTCGGCCGACGAGGTCGGCGACTATCCGGACCAGAACGTGGCCGAGTCGCTGCAGCGCCTGCCCGGGGTCAGCGTCACCCGCGACCAGGGCGAAGGCCGCTTCGTGGTGGTGCGCGGGCTGGACGCCGCGCTCAACAGCGTCAGCGTCGACGGCATCGCCATCGGCACGCCGGAGAGCGATAACCGCGCCGCGCCGATGGACGTGATCCCGTCCGAATCCACCGAGCGGCTGAAGGTGGTCAAGTCGCCGACTCCGGACATGCCGGGCGATGCGATCGGCGGCGCGATCCTGGTCGAGTCGGCCTCGGCGTTCGACCGCGACGGCCGCAGCATCCGCGCCAAGCTCGAGGCCAACCACCAGCAGCTCAGCGACAAGACCAGCCCCAAGGCCTCGTTCAACTACAGCGACCTGTTCGCCGACGACACGTTCGGCCTGGCGCTGGGGCTGAACTACCAGGACCGCCAGTTCCAGTCCGACAACACCGAAGGCGAGTACGACGCGATCGACGGCGGCGACCTGGTCATGGTCGAGCAGCAGCGCCGCAAGTACCACATCGACCGCAAGCGCATCGGCGCCAACCTCAATCTGGACTGGCATCCGGACCAGGACAACCGCTACTACCTGCGCACGCTGTTCAGCAGCTTCGAGGACGCCGAGACCCGGCAGAACACGGTGATCGCCTTCGATGCCGACGACATCCAGGGCAACGGCGACGGCACCTACGCGGCGCCGGTCGACGAGATCTCCAAGCGGGTGCGCTACCGCACCAAGCAACAGGACACGCTGGCGGCGAGTTTCGGCGGCGAGAACCGCCTGAGCGGCGCGGTGCTGGACTACCAGGCCGGCTACACCAAGACCCGCGAGCGGGTGAACGACGAGAAGGAAGCGCGCTTCGAGTACGACGGCGACGATCTCGACGCGACCATCGACCAGAACAAGCGGATGCCCGCCATCGGCTTGTCCAGCGACGACTGGGTGTCCAACGACGACTACGCCTTCGACAAGTTCGTGCTCTCGCCCGGCCGCACCGACGACGACGAGTACAGCGCCAAGCTCAACGTGCGCTTCGACGGCGACAACGCCAGCTACAAATTCGGCCTGCTCGGGCGCTGGCGCGACCGCGACGTCGACAAGGACGAGCGCGAGCTGTCCGAGGGACCCGCCATCGACCTGGCCGACTGGACCGTGGCGCCGCCGCAACACCGGCGCAACAGCCTGGGCCAAGCGCTGAGTTCCTCGGCGCTGCGCCGCTACTGGGCGCAGGACGGCAGCCAGTACAGCGCCGACGATGGCGATGTCGGCAGCAACGCGGTTGGCGCGCTGGCGGAGGATTACGTCGCCAAGGAAGACGTGCTGGCCGCCTACGCGATGGGCACCTGGGACATCGGCGCGGTGCGGGTGATCGCCGGCGTGCGCGTGGAGAACACCCAGTTCAAGGCCAGCGGCAACCAGGTCGACCTCGCCGACGACGGCGAATCGTTCGCGGCCAGCGCATTGCAGGCCAGCAGCAGCTACACCAACGTGTTGCCGGGCCTGCACCTGCGCTGGAACGGCGGCGACGACTGGTCGCTGCGCGCGGCGCTCAACAAGACCGTCTCGCGCCCCGGCTTCGGCCAGATCGCGCCGCACGCGACGATCAACAACGACGACGAGGAAGTGGAGTTGGGCAATCCGAACCTGGATCCCTACGAATCGACCAACCTCGACCTGTCGTTCGAGCGCTACCTGGGCAAGACCGGCATCGTCTCGCTGGGCCTGTTCCACAAGTCGATCGATGGCTACATCGTGGACACGGTGATCGACGACGATCCTGCCTTCGCCGGCTACGACGTCGCGATGGCGATCAACGGCAAGAGCGCCAAGGTCTACGGCGCCGAGTTCAACTGGCAGCAGCAGTTCGCGTTCCTGCCGGACGGCTGGAACGGGCTGCTCGGCGGGGTCAGCGGCACCTGGCTGCATACCGAGTTCGATCCGGGCCTGGAGGATCGGCAGGGCGAGGACTTCGCGCTGCCGCGCGCCTCCAAGAACGTCTACAGCGCCTTCCTCGGCTACGAACGCGACGGCTTCTCGACTAGGCTCTCGGCGGTGTACCGCAGCGAATACCTCGACGAACTGGGCAAGGCCCGCGACTACGATATCTTCGTGGCCCCCAACACCCAGCTCGACTTCAGTCTCGACTATCAGGTGACCGACACCGTGCAGCTGTACTTCGACGCCTCCAACCTGCTCGACAAGCCGCTGGAACGCTACCAGGGCACGCGCACGCATACCCAGCAGTACGAGGAATACGGCCGCACCTTCGCCGTCGGCCTGCGGGTGAAGCTGTGACGGGCGCGCAGCCGACGCTGCGCCTGGCGGCGATCGCGCTGATCTGCGGGCTGGTCGCGGCCTGCGCCAATACGCCGCCGGCCGGCACCGCGCCGGCGGCCGACCGCGAGCCGGACGAGGGCGCGCAACACGACCCGTTGCTGAGCGCGGCCAATTTGCCGCACACCGTGATTGCCGAAGCCTTCCTCACCGCGTCCACCCCGGCCGACAACCTCGATTCGCCGGCCAGCTGGACCACGCCGCAGGGCCAGCGTTGGGTCATCACCACCGCCAAGAAGAGCGGCGAGCTGGTGGTGTTCGATGGCGCCAGCGGGCAGCGCCTGCGCACCGTGGGCGGCCAGGGCGTCGCGCCGGGGCAGATGGACCGGCCCAACGGCATCGCCGTGGTCGGCGATCTGGCGCTGGTGGTCGAGCGCGACAACCATCGCGTACAGGCGTTCGCGTTGCCCGGTTTCGCCTCCGTCGCGCTGTTCGGCGCCGAGTACCTGAAGAAGCCGTATGGGCTGTGGGCGCGGCCGAAGGACGGCGGTATCGAGGTCATCGTCAGCGACAACTACATGCTCGGCGCCGACGAGGAAACCGTGCCGCCGCTGGCCGAACTGGGGCAGCGCTTCCGCCGCTACCAGTTGCGCAAGCAAGGCGGCATCTGGAGCGCGACGCTGATCCAGACCTTCGGCGAGACCTCGGCCGCCGGCGCGATCCGCATCGCCGAATCGGTGTTCGCCGATCCGGCGCACGACCGCCTGCTGCTGGCCGAGGAAGACGTAGCCACGGGCACCCGCCTGCGCGAATACGGCTTGGCCGACGGCAGGTATCGCGGGCGCGACATCGGCGCGGACCTGTACAAGGCGCAGGCCGAGGGCATCGCCTTGCTGAGCTGCGCCGACGGCAGCGGCTACTGGATCGGCACCGACCAGTTCAAGGACCGCAGCCTGTTCCACGTGTACGACCGGCAGACGCTGGCGCACGTCGGCGCCTTCGCCGGCAAGGTCACCGCCAACACCGACGGTGTGTGGCTGGATCAGCGCGGCGACGCGCGCTTCCCGCAGGGCGTGTTCTACGCCCTGCACGACGATCAGGCGGTGGCCGCGTTCGATTGGCGCGACATCGCGCGCAGCCTGCGCTTGAAGGAGTGCGCGCGGTGAGCGGCGATGCCGGCGCAGGGTAGCGCCTCGCGCCGGCACGGACTCAGGACGCCAAGCGGTAGAGCAGGAACACCGCCAGCGCCAGCAACGCCCAGCAGCCCAGGCCCAGCGCCATCACCGCATCGTCGCTGGCGACCAGGCTGCCGCTGGCGTTGCGGTAGAACAGCGGGTTGTCGTGATGGCGCTTGCCGGGCGGGCGCCGTGGCTGGTCGCGCCGGGTCTCGGCACGGATCCAGCCCAGCGACAGCACCGGCAGCAACAGCCGGCCGCTCCAGTAGCCGAACACTTGCGCAACGAGTTCGAACAGCGGCCGGGCGATCGCCTCGGCCAGTGCTTGCAGCATGCCTCGGTCAGGCCGCCGCGGCCTGCGCCAGCCGGGGACCCTCGCGTAGCGCACGGCCGATCAGTCCGACCAGCAGGTCCAGCTCGTCGCTGTCCATGCCGAAATGCGGCGTGAAGCGCAGCGAGTTCTCGCCGCCGTGGATCACATTGACCCCGTGCTGGCGCAGCCATTCCTCGGTGGAACCTGCGCCGTAGCACTTGAACTGCGGCGCCAGCGCGCAGGAGAACAGCAGGCCGGTGCCCTGCACCTGGGTGATCAGCCCGCCGAGTTCGGCCTTGAGCTTCTCCAGTTTCTGCACCGCCTCGGCGCCGCGCGCGCGGATGTTGTCGCGCACCTGCGGGGTCAGCTGCGCCAGCGTGGCGCTGGCCACGTCCAGCGCGCGCGGGTTGCTGGTCATGGTGTTGCCGTAGGTGCCCTTGCGGTACAGCTGCGCGGCGTGCTCGGTCACCGCCAGCAGCGACAGCGGGTACTGCGCGGCGTTGAGCGCCTTGGAATAGGTTTCCATGTCCGGCGGATCGAGCTGCTCGAAGCCGGGGTAGTCGACCACCGACAGCACGCCGTGGGCGCGCAGGCCGGCCTGGATCGAATCGACCAGCAGCAGGCTGCCGTGGGCGCGGGTGAGTTCGCGCGCGGCGGCGTAGAACGCCGGCGGCAGCGCGCGGCCCGGGTCGCCTTCGCCCATCACCGGCTCCAGGAACACCGCCTCGATGAACCAGCCGTGCTGCTCGGCCTCGGCGAACGCGCGCCGCAACGCATCCACGTCGTAGGGCGCGATCGCGATCACCGAGTCCTCGCCGCGATAGCTGGCCAGGTGCTGCACGTACGCCTTGCGGCTGGAATCGGAATACAGCCCGGGACGGTCGGTGCGGCCGTGGAAGCTGCCCTTGACCACCAGGCGCTTGATCTTCGCGCCGGCATGGCGCGCGCCCGGGTCGGTCTGCAGCTTGGCGTTGATGTCGGCGATGCGCGCGGCCAGGCCCACCGCTTCGGAGCCGGAGTTGAGGCACATGAACTTGCTGTACGGGCAGCCGCCGCGGCGCTGACCGATCTCGGCGCGCAGCGCGCGGTCGAAGCGCAGCTGCGACACGCTCGGGGTCATCACGTTGGCCATCGCCTGCGGCCGCGCCATAGCCTCCAGCACCGCGTCCGGGGTGTGGCCGAAGCCGAGCATGCCGTAGCCGCCGGCGTCGTATAGCACCGCGCCCTTCAGCGTCACCACCCACGGGCCGCGCGCGGCCAGCGCCACGTACGGGGTCACCGCGTCGTCGGCGTAGAAATTGACGAAGCCGGCCTGCAGCGTGCGGATCTGCTCGGCCTCGTCCAGCTCCAGCAGCTCGGCGAACTCCTGCGCCAGGCGCGCATGCTCGGCCGCGGCGGCGTCGATCGCGGCGCCCAGCTGCGGGTGCGAGGCGGCCAGGCGCTCGATGCTGGCATCGTCCAGACCGGCGGTCAGGCGGTCGCCGGCATGGGCGCGCAGCGGGGCGAGGGGGCCGAGTACGGTCATGCGGGATCTCCTGGAGGCGGGTCGTTCAGCGATAGACCTTCTATTATCGGGACCGGATCGTCGATTGGCAGAGTTGATTTGTGCAGGAAATCGGATAATTTCGTCGATTCGACGAAATCCGGCCGCGCATGAAGATCACCCCCTCCGACGAACGCCTGCTCTCGCTGCTGCGCGAGGACGCCCGCGCCTCCACCGCGCAGATCGCGCGCAAGCTCGGCCTGTCGCGCACCACCGTGCAGAGCCGGATCGAGCGGCTGGAGCGTGAGGGCGTGATCTGCGGCTACACGGTGCGCACCCGCGACGACTTCGAGCAGGGCCATCTGCGCGCGCACATCCTGATCACCGTGCTGCCGAAGAAGATGACCTCGGTGGTCAAGGCGCTGCGCGAGATCGACGAGGTCCGCGTGCTGCATTCGGTCAGCGGCTCCTACGACCTGATCGCGCTGGGCGTGGTGCCGGGCGTCAACGACATGGACGTGCTGACCGACCGTATCGGCGCGGTGGACGGCGTGGAGCGCACGACCTCGTCGATCATTCTTTCGACGAAGTTCGAGAGGTGAGGGGGGGCGGGACTGGGGACTCGGGACTCGGGACTCGGGACTCGGGATTTCGCGAGTTCGGCGCATTTGCGCTTTCTGTGGGAGGGGCTTCAGCCGCGACGCTTTACCGATAATGCGTCGGGGCTGAAGCCCCTCCCACAGAAAAGCGGTTACGCCGGAGCCGCAAAAAGCCACTTTTTGTGCAAAAAAACGCGCTTTTTTCATCAAATCGCTTGACAGCGATTTGCCCCGGAACATCATCCTGCAGTCCCGAGTCCCGAGTCCCGAGTCCCGAGTCCCGAGTCCCGAGTCCCGAGTCCCGAGTCCCGAGTCCCGAGTCCCG
>NZ_JAYIQP010000019.1:0-76306 GCF_035026585.1 Xanthomonas sp. WHRI 7945 | reverse complement strand
TGTCCAGATACAAGGAGCGGCTTCAGCCGCGACAGGATTTATCCGGATAGAGCCTGTCGCGGCTGAAACCGCTCCTACAGGGGATGCATTGGCATCCCGAAGGCCAACCCGCAATCGTTACTGCGGATGCCCGAGCACCAGTTCGATCACGAACTTGCTGCCGAAGAACGCCAGCAGCAGCAACAGCATCGCCGCCAGGGTCCAGTGCACTGCCTTGATCCCGCGCCAGCCGTAGCGCCAGCGGCCGAACAGCAGCGCGCCGAACACGATCCACGACAGCACGCTGAGCACGGTCTTCTGCACCAGCCGCTGCGCCAGGAAATCCTGCACGAACAGCACCCCGGTCAGCAGGGTCAAGGTCAGCAGGATGAAGCCGACCACGATGGTGCGGAACAGCAGCGTCTCCAGCGCGGTCAGCGGCGGCAGCGCGCGCAGCCACGGGTGGAAGTCGCGGCGCCGCAGCGCGCGCTCCTGCAGCCACAGCATCACCGCCAGCAGCGCGGCGATGCCCAGCGTGGCGTAGGCCAGCAGCGCCATCCACGCATGCAGCTGCAGCCGCCAGTCCAGCATCGGCGCCGGTTCGTGGCCGTGCGAGTGGTAGGCCAGCAGCAGCGCCGCCGACAGCGGGAACACCACCACGCCCAGTGCCGCCATGCGTCCGCTGGCGCCGACCAGTGCGGTCATCAGCGCCATGCCCAGGCTGACCAGCGACAGCGCGGCGAAGAAGTGCATGTCCGGCCCGCCAGCGGTGTGCAGCGCCACCTGCACGTGGTAGCCGGCATGCAGCGCCACCGCCGGCAACGCCGCCCACAGCCAGCCGCGGCTGCGCTCGACCCGATCGCGCACCACCGAGCCGACCAGCAGGCCGGTGGCGGTGAGGTACAGCAGGGTGGCGACGAGGACCAGGAGCATCGCGCCAGTTTCGCATATCGGGCCAGGGCTGGTGTTTGCGGCCGGTTGGCCGGACGCGCCTGCCGGCGCCGCGTCCACGGCGTGCGCTGCGCGCCTGCGGTAGCGGCGTCACGAAGAGGGCGCCTTCGGCCAGTGGCGCCAGGTCGGGCGCCGGCCTGGCGCGCCGGCGCCGGGGCGGGCCGCCGTCTCCGGGATCGCCGGCCGGCGCGGCTATAATCGACGACCGTTTCCCGTCTGCGACCCGCCCGCATGTTCGAATCCCTCACCCAACGCCTCTCCGGCACCATGCAGCGCCTGCGCGGCCGCGGCCGCCTGACCGAGGAGAACATCCGCGAAGCCACCCGCGAAGTGCGCATCGCGCTGCTCGAGGCCGACGTCGCGCTGCCGGTGGTGCAGGCGCTGATCGAGCGCATCAAGGTGCGCGCGGTCGGCCAGGAAGTGCTCAAGAGCCTGACCCCGGGCCAGGCGCTGATCAAGGTCGTGCGCGACGAGCTGACCACGGTGATGGGCTCGGCCGCCAGCGACCTCAACCTCAACGTGCCGGCGCCGGCGATCGTGCTGATGGCCGGCCTGCAGGGCGCGGGCAAGACCACCACGGTCGGCAAGCTGGCCAAGCACCTGAAGGAAAAGCGCAAGAAGAAGGTGATGGTGGTCTCGGCCGACGTCTACCGTCCGGCGGCGATCGAGCAGCTGAAGACCCTGGCCGAGCAGGTCGGGGTGCTGTTCTTCCCGTCCGAGGCATCGCAGCAGCCGGTGGACATCGTCCGTGCCGCAATCGCCGATGCGCGCAAGTCCTTCGTCGACGTGCTGCTGGTCGATACCGCCGGCCGCCTCGCCATCGACGAGGCGATGATGACCGAGATCAAGGCGCTGCACGCCGCGATCAACCCGGCCGAAACCCTGTTCGTGGTCGATGCGATGACCGGCCAGGACGCGGCCAACACCGCCAAGGCGTTCAGCGAGGCGCTGCCGCTGACCGGCGTGGTGCTGACCAAGACCGACGGCGACGCCCGCGGCGGCGCCGCGCTGAGCGTGCGCTACATCACCGGCAAGCCGATCAAGTTCATCGGCGTGGGCGAGAAGCCCGACGGCCTGGACGTGTTCCATCCCGACCGCCTGGCCAGCCGCATCCTGGACATGGGCGACGTGCTGTCGCTGGTCGAGCAGGTCGAGCACCAGGTCGACAAGGACAAGGCGCAGAAGCTCGCCGAGAAGGTCGCCAAGGGCAAGAAGTTCGACCTCAACGACATGCGCGACCAGCTCGAGCAGATGCAGAACATGGGCGGCATTTCCGGGCTGATGGACAAGCTGCCGGGCATGGGCCAGATCCCCGAGCACCTCAAGCAGCAGGTCGCCGGCAACAAGGACGTGCCGCGGATGATCGCGATCATCGGCTCGATGACCAAGAAGGAGCGGCGCAACCCGACCCTGCTCAACGGCTCGCGCCGCGCCCGCATCGCGCGCGGCTCCGGCACCCAACCGGCCGACGTCAACAAGCTGATGAAGCAGTACCAGCAAATGGAAAAGATGATGTCGAAGATGGCCGGTGGCGGCATGAAGGGTCTGATGCGCGGCATGAAGGGCATGATGGGTGGCATGGGCGGCCGCGGCGGCTTGCCGTTCCGCTGAGCCTGGCCTGCTGCGCGCATGCGCGCAGCGCTCCGCTCCCGGTCGCGCCTTGCGCTCCTGCGCCCGGCGCGTCGTGGTGAACCGTTGCTACGCCGCGCCGCGTCGACGGCGATCTGTTCTCAACGAGGAAACCAGTGCGATGAGTGAGGATTCGGCCTATTTCGTGGGCGGCGAAGACGCCGCGATGCAGGCGGCGTACGTCGCCGCGCGCGGTACCTTCAAGTTCTTCTGGCGCGAGATGTCCTGGGAATACCGGCGCATCGTGCCGGGACTGGACATGGCGGCGGTGAAGCTGGCGTTCGCGACCGATGCCGCCGGCCACGACGCGCCGCCGGTCGAACACATGTGGGTCGGCGACGTGCAGTTCGACGGGGACACCGTCTTCGGCACACTGCTCAACGATCCGGACCACATCGCGTCGTTGCAGGCCGGCGCCGCGGTCGCCGCGCCGGTCGCGGAGCTGGAGGACTGGATGTACGTCATCGACGGCAAGGTCTATGGCGGCTATACCATCGACGCGATGCGTCGCGGCATGGCGGCGGCCGAGCGCGCCGAGCACGACGCCGCCTGGGGCCTGGAATTCGGCACGCCGGGGCAGGTGCGGCTGGTGCCGGCGCCCAAGCGCGGGCTGTTCGCCGGCATGCTCGGCCGCAACGATGGCGACGGGGACGATGCCGCAGCGCTGTCGCTGCGCGAGCACCCGATGAGCGAGAACATGGGTCCGCGCATCGACGAAGACCTGCGCGGCCGTCCCGATGCGGTGCACATGCTCGACGAGCAGGGCTGGACGCTGCTGCAGCGCGACGCGCTCGCCGGCAACTACCAGCCGGTGGCGATGCTGTTGCAGCACGGCGCGGACCCGTCGCTGCGCAACCCGCTGGGACGCACGGCGCTGGACCTGGCGCAGCAGATGCAGTGGCCGCGGATCATGCAACTGCTGCAACAGGTGGCCTGACGTGAGGCGCTCGGTGGAGTCATCGGCGACCCGCGCGCGGGCATCGGACTTCTGCCAGCGCTTCGGCCTGCGCGCGCCGATCCTGCTGGCGCCGATGGCCGGCGCCTGCCCGGTGCCGCTGTCGGTGGCGGTCGCGCAGGCTGGCGGCATGGGCGCGATGGGCGCGGTGCTGTCGGCGGCCGCGGACATCGGTAACTGGATGGACGCGTTCCGTCAGGGCAGTCCCGGGCCGGCGCAGGTCAACCTGTGGGTGCCCGATCCGCCGCCGCTGCGCGATGCCGCGGGCGAGGCCGCCACGCGCGATTTTCTGGCGCAGTGGGGGCCGCCGGTCGACGCCGCCGCCGGCGACGCCGGTCCGGCCGATTTCGCCGCGCAATGCGCCGCCGTGCTCGCCGCGCGCCCGGCGGTGGCCTCGTCGATCATGGGCCTGTTCCCGCCGGCCTTCGTCGCGCAGTTGAAGCAGGCCGGCATCGCCTGGTTCGCCTGCGCCACCACCCTGGACGAGGCGCTGGCGGCGCAGGCGGCCGGCGCCGATGCGGTGGTCGCGCAGGGCGCGGAGGCCGGCGGCCACCGCGGCGCGTTCGATGCCTCCCGCGCCGAGCGGCAGCTGACCGGCCTGTTCGCGCTGCTGCCGCGGCTGGCCGACCGGCTCGAGGTGCCGGTGATCGCCGCTGGCGGCATCGCCGATGGCCGCGGCATCGCCGCCGCGTTGACCCTGGGCGCCAGCGCGGTGCAGATCGGCACCGCGTTCCTGCGCACGCCGGAGGCCGCGCTCGCGCCGGCCTGGGCCGACGCGCTGGCGCGCACCGAGCCGGAGCAGACTACGTTGACCCGCGCTTTTTCCGGCCGCCTCGGCCGCGGGCTGGCCACCGACTACGTGCGCGCCGCGGCCGCACCGACCGCGCCGCCACCGCGCCCGTACCCGGTGCAGCGCGGGCTGACCGCGCCGATGCGTCAGGCCGCCGCGCGCGAAGACCGGCTGGCGGCGATGCAGGCCTGGGCCGGGCAGTCGGCGTGGATGGCGCCGGCGCAGCCGGCGGCGGCATTGGTCGGGACCTGGTGGGATCAGGCGCAGGCGCTGCTGTGAGCGCGCAGCTGTTCTGCGACGGCCGGCCGGCGAGCGCCGCCACGCTGGCCGTGCCGGCGCTGGTCAACTACGGCCACTTCAGCACGATGCAGGTCCGCGCCGGCGCGGTGCGCGGGTTCGACCTGCATCTGCAGCGGCTCGACGCCGCCACGCGCACGCTGTTCGGCAGCGAGCTGCCGGCAGAGCGCGTGCGTGCCGAGCTGCGTGCGGCGCTGGCCGCGTTCGGCAGCGGCGATGCGTCGCTGCGGGTCAGCGTGTTCGCGCGCGATTTCGATGTCCGTCGCGCCGATGCGGCGTGTACGCCGGAGCTGCTGGTATCGCTGGCCGCGCCCGCGCTGCCGGACGCCACGCCGCTGCGGGTGCGCAGCGTGGCGTTCGCGCGCGAGCTGCCGCAGATCAAGCACGCCGGCAGCTTCGCTCTGTTCCACCAGCGCCGGCTGGCCTTGCAGGCCGGCTTCGACGATGCGCTGTTCGTCGACGCGCAGGGCCTGGTCGCCGAGGGCTCGATCTGGAACCTGGGCGCATGGGATGGTCAGGGCGTGGTGTGGCCGCAGGCGCCGGCCTTGCGCGGCACCCAGGAGCGGCTGCTGCAGGCCGGCCTGGCCGCGCTCGGCGTCGCGCAACGGCTGCGGCCGCTGCAGCTGCAGGAATTGCTGGCCGGGGACTACGCCGTGTTCGCCTGCAATTCGCGCGGCCAGCAGGCCCTGGCCGCCATCGACGGGCAGGCGCTGCGGCCGGCCGCCGAGTTGTTGCGGATGCTGAACGAAGCCGCCGAGACCCAGCCCTGGCAAGCGATCTGATGGCGCGGGGGACGACTTGGCAGCGTTCCGGACGCCCGCTATAATCGTCGGCTTACCGCGCCATCCTGGCGACTGGGCAACACCGGAAACTCAACCATGGTCAAGATTCGCCTTACCCGTGGCGGCGCCAAGAAGCGCCCCTTCTACCACATCATCGTCACCGACGTGCGCAGCGCGCGCGACGGCCGCAACATCGAGCGCCTGGGCTACTACAACCCGGTCGCGCAGGGCGCCGAGCCGCGCATCGTGCTCGACCTGCCGCGCGTGGACCATTGGGTCTCCAACGGCGCGCAGCTGACCGACAAGGTGCGCAACCTGTATCGCGAAGCGACCAAGGCCCAGGCCACCGCGGCCTGATCCTGCGGGCCGCGCCACCGGCGCGGCCCTTCGGTTTTCTGCACCTATGAAAGACAGCCAGCGCCGCATCCTGCTGGGCAGGATCCTGGGCGCCTTCGGCGTACGTGGCGAGGCCAAGCTCGAGTCGTGGACCGAGCCGCGCCTCGCCATTTTTCGCTATCAGCCCTGGATCGTGCGCAAGCCCGACGGCAGCGAAAGCAGCCTCAGCGGCGTGCGCGGCCGCGAATCCAGCAAACATCTCGTCGTCACCTTGCCCGACGTCACCGATCGCGATGCGGTCGAGGCGCTGCGCGGCACCGAGATCTACGTGGCGCGCGACACCCTGCCGCCGCCCAAGCCCGACGAATACTACTGGGTGGACCTGGAAGGCCTGGACGTGCGCACCGTCGACGGCGTGGCCCTGGGGCAGGTCTCGCACCTGTTCTCCAACGGCGCCAACGACGTGCTGGTGGTGCGCGGCGACCGCGAGCGGCTGCTGCCGTTCGTGCAGCCGGACTACGTCAAGTCGGTGGATTTCGACGCCAACCTGATCGTAGTCGACTGGGACCCCGAGTTCTGAGCAGAGCAGGCGCGCATGCGCCTGCTATGGCGCAGTTGCTCTGACCAATCCCCAATCCCGACTCCCCAATCCCCGCCCCAATGCGCATCGACGTCATCAGCCTGTTCCCCGAATTCGTCGCCCAGTGCGCCGCGTTCGGCGTGGTCGGTCGTGCGCAGGAACGCGCGCTGCTGGCCCTGCACGGCTGGAACCCGCGCGATTACGCCACGGGCGGCTACCGCAAGGTGGACGACCGCCCGTTCGGCGGCGGCCCGGGCATGGTGATGATGATCGAGCCGCTGCAGGCCTGCCTGCAGGCGGTGCGCGACGCCGATCCGCAGCCGGCGCCGGTGATCTACCTGAGCCCGCAGGGCGTGCCGCTGACCCAGGCCAAGGCGCGCCAGCTGGCGGCGCTGCCGCGGCTGGTGCTGCTGTGCGGGCGCTACGAGGGGGTGGACGAGCGCTTCGTCGCCGCCGCGGTGGACGAGGAGATCTCGATCGGCGACTACGTGCTGTCCGGCGGCGAACTGGCCGCGGCGGTGCTGGTCGATGCGGTCACCCGGCTGCAGGAGGGCGCGCTGAACGATGCCGAGTCCGCCGCCCAGGACAGCTTCGAAGGCCCGGACGGCCTGCTCGACTGCCCGCACTACACCCACCCGCGCGAGCACGCGCTGGGCGAGGTGCCGGCCATCCTGCGCTCCGGCAACCACGCCGCGATCGCGCGCTGGCGGCGCATGCAGGCGCTGGGTCGGACCTGGCTGCGGCGCCCGGAGCTGCTGGACGAGGCGGCGCTGAGCGCGGCCGACCGCCGCCTGCTGGAGGAATTCCGCCAGGGCCTGCGGGCCGATCCGGCGCCCGTGCAGGAAAATCCGTCCAAGCCCTAGCCACGGCGGCACGACTGGGTTAAAATGCCCGGCTTTCCGGCCTAGCCATCTGCGCTCGGCCCATCCGTATATCGCGCAATCGCCGTGCGGCGACTGCCGGACCACCTCACCAGACACAAGCGGTGCCCACCATGAGCAAGCTCAACAAGACCATCCTGGCCGACTTCGAAGCCGCCCAGATCCAGCGCAAGCTGCCGGAGTTCAACCAGGGCGACACCATCGTCGTCAACGTCAAGGTGAAGGAAGGCAACCGCGAGCGCGTCCAGGCCTACGAAGGCGTGGTGATCGGCACCAAGAACGCCGGCCTGAACTCCTCGTTCACCGTGCGCAAGATCTCCCACGGCTTCGGCGTGGAGCGCGTGTTCCAGAGCCACAGCGCCATCATCGACTCGGTCGAAGTGAAGCGCCGCGGCAAGGTCCGCGCCGGCAAGCTGTACTACCTGCGTGGCCTGGAAGGCAAGGCCGCCCGCATCAAGGAAGATCTGGCCGCCGCTGCGCAGGCCAAGGTCGCGCGCCAGGCCGCTGCGGCCGCCGCCAAGGCCGAGTAACACCCCGGCGACTTCGGTCGCTGCCGCAACGGCCGCCTTCGGGCGGCCGTTTGCGTTTGTGGGACCGGATGCCGTGATTTCGCGGTGGCTGCGCCGCGCTCGGTGTGCCGTGCTTGCGCTGGACATTAGGCTGGAGGTTCCGGTCGGGGCTGAAGCCCCTCATGCAGTGCCCCCAGCCAGCTCGCCGCAAGTCCCTGTAGGAGCGGTTTCAACCGCGACCGAGCGAAGCCGCGGACCATCCGCGCGGCTAGAGCGTCGAGCTCCAGCGCCGACCGCATTCTTCGATGCCGCTTCGGCCGAGGCGAGCGAGAGCGCTTTCCCGGCGTTGCCGCAGGCTGTATGTGGGAGCGACTTCAGTCGCGACGTGCTTTACCGAGAAGGCCTGCCGCGACTGAAGATGCATCCACAGGCGATGTCGCCTGGACCGAAACGCGACTGCCAGCGCTCAGCGCGCCGGATCCTGCGCGATCGGCACATCGGCGACCGCCGCCGGCGGCGCCGCGGGCACTTCCGCGGGGTGCGCCATTTCCTCCGGGCGCGGCTGGCTCAGCATCTGCGCCTTGCGCCAGTTGCCCCAGCGGTAATAGGCCAGCGACAACGCCATCGCGCAGACCGAACTGGTCGGGAAGCTCCACCACACCGCGTCGGCGCCGAACTGCGGTTGCAGCAGGTGCGCGAACGGCACACGGATGCCCCACAGCGCCAGCGCCAGGATCAGCAGCGGCGGGAGCACCGCGCCGGTGGCGCGGACCACGCCGGAGATCACGAAGGTCACGCCGAAGAACAGGAACGACCACACCGCGATGTGGTTGAGGTGGCGCGCGATCTCCAGCGCTGGGCTGAGCGGCGGCAGGAACAGCGCCAGGGTCCAGCGGTCGAGCAGGATCAGCGGCGCGATCAGCGCGCCGGTCAGCAGGAAGTTGAACAGCACGCCCTGCCGCGCGGTCGCCGCGACCCGGTCCCAGCGCTGCGCGCCGACGTTCTGCGCGGCCATCGACGAACAGGCCGCGCCGATCGCCATCGCCGGCATCTGCACGTAGGTCCACAGCTGCATCGCCGCGCCGTAGGCGGCCGCGGTATCGGTGCCGTAGCCGTTGACCATCGAGATCATCACGATCATCGCCAGCGAGATCAGCACCATCTGCAGGCCCATCGGCACGCCCTTGACCACCAGCGCGCGCAGGATCGTCGGGTCGATGCGGAACAGCCGCGCGTCCTGCCGGCCCAGCCACAGCACATGGCGCTTGTGCCGCAGGTACAGCAACAGGCCGGCCAGGGCGATGGCCTGGGCGATCAGCGTGGCCCAGGCGGCGCCGGCGATGCCCAGCTTCGGAAACGGCCCCAACCCGAACAGCAGCAGCGGATTGAAGCCGATGTCCAGCACCACCGCCAGCAGCAGGAAGCGGAACGGCGTGCGCGAGTCGCCGGCGCCGCGCAGCGCCGCCGACAGGAACGCGAACGCGTACAGCAGCGGCATCGCCAGGAAGATCACCCGCAGGTAGGCCTCGGCCAGCGGCAACGAGGCGGCCGGCGTGCCCATCGCCGCCAGCAGGTGCCGCGCCAGCCACCAGCCGCTGGCCGCGATCAGCACCGAGATGCCGATGAAGAAGGTGGCGCTGGTGCCCAGCACCCGCCGCGCCTGGACCACGTCGCCGCGGCCCATCGCCTGGCCGATCAGGATGGTGGCGGCCATGCCGATGCCGAACACCGAGCCGATCAGGAAGAACATGATGCTGTTGGCGTTGGCCGCCGCGGTCGCCGCCGCCTCGCCGAGGTAGCGCCCGACCCAGATCGCATTGACCGAGCCATTGAGCGACTGCGCGATGTTGCCGGCCAGGATCGGCAGCGCGAACAGCAGCAACTGCCGGCCGATCGGGCCTTCGGTGAGCGCGGCGGACTTGGGCATCGCATGCCTGCAGGGGGGCGGGAAGCCGCGCACACTAGCACTTGCGCACGAGGCTGGGGGAGGCGACGCGTGGCAGATGTGGCGCGGCCGCGAAGATCTTAGACTGGTAGGCGTGGATGCAGATCCCTGGACTGGTGGTGGATGTGCAGGCCTGGGCGCAGGTGCCGTCGACACCGACCGCGTCTCGGAGGCTTGCAATGCGACCCCCGCGCCGCAATCTGCAGTGGATCGGATGCAGCGCGTTGGCATTGGCAGTGGCCGGTGCGCCGACAACGCGCGTTGGGACGAAGCCGACCTGCGGCCGGGCGAACGCCTGGATTGCCTGGTCGGCGAGGACGCCAGCGCACTCGCGTCGCGCGCCGACGGCCTGGCGGCCAGCCAGCGCCGCAGCACTGCCATCCGCCGCCGTCGCTGCAGTGATCCGGCGAGCGACCCGACGAACGACAGATACAGATGGATGCCCGTAAGCACGATGAATGAACCGCTAGCGCAACCGAGTGTGGTCAGGCTGGACGTCTGGCTGTGGGCCGCACGCTTCTTCAAGACCCGCAGCCTGGCCAAGCAAGCGGTGGAAACCGGCAAGGTCGACGTGGCTGGGCAGCGCCCGAAATCCTCGCGCGCGGTGCGCGTGGGCGAGCAGTTGCGCGTGGAGCGCGGCGAAGAGGTGTTCGAGATCCAGGTGCTGGCGCTCAGCGACAACCGCGGCCCGGCCAGCGTCGCGCAGACGCTGTACCAGGAAAGCGAGGCCTCGCGCGAACGGCGCGCGCAACAGCGCGCGCAACGCAGCGCCGAACGCAACGGCTACCAGGCCCCCGACGGCAAGCCGGACAAGCGCGCGCGGCGTCTGATCCGCGCCCTGGGCGATCTGGACGCGCTGTAGGCGCACGCAGCGGCACCCTGCAGTCGGGACTGAAGTCCCTCCCACAAAAGCCGCGCAGCTCCGTCGTGCAGGAGAGCCTCGGTAGAAGCGACTTCAGTCGCGACGAGCGAAGCGATGAGCTTCCGATCAGCATGCAGTCGGGACTGCAGTCCCTCCCACAACAAGCCAGCGTGCTCTTCGCTCGCCGGTTGCGCCATGGAAGTGACTTCGGGCGCGGAAAGCGAGGCGGTGGAGTAATGGCTTTGGGCAGAGTCGGGGCTGAAGCCCCTCCTACAGTGCATCCAGTCGGCGCATCGCAAATCCCCTGTGGGAGCGACTTCAGTCGCGACGAACGAAGCAGTGAGACTGTCGGCGTTGGAACGTGTCGGGACTGAAGTCCTTCTTACCATGCACCCAGCCAGCACGCGCAAGACCCTGTAGGAGCGGCTTCAGCCGCGACGAACGAAGCGGTGAACCGATCGGGGTCGGAGAGTGTCGGGACAGGTGGTTTGAGGCCATCCCGAATCACTTCCACAATCCAGCTTCGCATCAGTCTTACCGTCGGGATATCCATGCCACGACGCTCACGCAAAAACGCCCCGGCAAGCCAGGACGTTTTTCGCGTGTCACAAAGCGCAGAAGCAGTCTCTGCCGACCTGCCTCAGATCATCTTGGCAAGCTCGACCGATCAGCAGCCTGCCCAATGCACTGGGCAGGCATCGACCTCACGCTGCAAGATCGAAACGGTCCAGCTCCATCACCTTGCTCCACGCGGCGACGAAGTCCTGCACGAACTTCTGCTGCGCGTCTGCGCCCGCATACACCTCGGCCAGCGCACGCAGGATTGAGTTGGAGCCGAACACCAGGTCGGCGCGGGTGGCGGTCCACAGCAGCGCGCCGGTGGCGCGGTCGCGGCCTTCGAACACGTCGCGGGCCGGGGACGTGGCCGTCCATGCCGTGCGCATGTCCAGCAGATGGACGAAGAAGTCGTTGCTCAACGTGTCCCGGCGCTTAGTGAACACGCCATGCGCCGACTGCCCGACGTTGGCGCCGAGCACGCGCAGCCCGCCGACCAGCACGGTCATCTCCGGCGCGGTCAGGGTCAGCAGCTGCGCCTTGTCGATCAGCAGCGCCTCGGCCGGCACCGCGTAGCGGCGCTTGCTGTAGTTGCGGAAGCCGTCGGCCGCCGGTTCCAGCACCGCGAACGCGTCGACGTCGGTCTGTTCCTGCGCCGCGTCCATGCGTCCCGGCGCGAACGGCACGCTCAGCGTCTGCCCGGCGTTCTTCGCCGCCTGTTCGACCGCGGCGGCGCCGCCCAGCACGATCAGGTCGGCCAGCGAGATCTTCTTGCCGCCGGTCTGGGCGCGGTTGAACTGCGCCTGGATGTCTTCCAGCGTGGCCAGCACCTGCGCCAGCTGCTCGGGCTGGTTCGTTTCCCAGTCCTTCTGCGGCGCCAGGCGGATGCGCGCGCCGTTGGCGCCGCCGCGCTTGTCCGAGCCGCGGAAGGTGGAGGCCGACGCCCACGCGGTCGAGACCAACTGCGCGACGCTCAAACCGGAGTCGAGAATGCGATGCTTCAGCGCGGCGATGTCCTGCGCATCGACCAGCGCGTGGTCCAGCGCGGGGATCGGGTCCTGCCAGAGCAGCACTTCGGCGGGCACGTCCGGGCCGAGGTAGCGCGCGCGCGGGCCCATGTCGCGGTGGGTCAGCTTGAACCAGGCGCGGGCGAAGGCGTCGGCGAACTGCTCCGGGTGCTCCAGGAAACGGCGCGAGATCGCGGCGTAGGCCGGATCGAAGCGCAGCGCCAGGTCGGTGGTGAGCATGGTCGGCAGGTGCGTCTTCGACGGATCGTGCGCGTCGGGGATCAGCGCCTGCGCGTTCTTCGCCACCCACTGGTGCGCGCCGGCCGGGCTCTTGCTCAGCTCCCACTCGAACTTGAACAGGTGCTCGAAGAAATCGTGGCCCCACTGCGCGGGGGTGGTGGTCCAGGTGACCTCCAGGCCGCTGGTGATGGTGTCGCCGCCCTTGCCGCTGCCGAAGCTGTTGTGCCAGCCCAGGCCCTGCGCTTCCAGGTCGCTGCCCTCCGGCTCGGCGCCGACGTGGTCGGCCGGGCCGGCGCCATGGGTCTTGCCGAAGGTATGGCCGCCGGCGATCAGCGCGACCGTCTCCTCGTCGTTCATCGCCATGCGCGCGAAGGTGTCGCGGATGTCCTTGGCGGCGAGCAGCGGATCGGGGTTGCCGTCCGGGCCTTCCGGATTGACGTAGATCAGCCCCATCTGCACCGCGGCCAGCGGGTTTTCCAGGTTGCGCGTGTGCACGTCGCCATCGGCGTCGTCGTCGGACACCAGCACGCCGCCGGCCTTCTCCACGCCTTCGGAGCCGTGCGCATAGCGCACGTCGCCGCCCAGCCAGGTGGTCTCGCGGCCCCAGTACACGTCCTGGTCCGGCTCCCAGGTGTCTTCGCGGCCGCCGGCGAAACCGAAGGTCTTGAAGCCCATCGATTCCAGCGCGACGTTGCCGGTGAGGATCAGCAGGTCGGCCCAGGAGATGGCCTGCCCGTACTTCTGCTTGATCGGCCACAGCAGGCGCCGCGCCTTGTCCAGGCTCACGTTGTCCGGCCAGCTGTTGAGCGGTGCGAAGCGCTGCTGGCCGCGACCACCGCCGCCACGGCCGTCGCCGGTGCGGTAGGTGCCGGCGCTATGCCAGGCCATGCGCACGAACAGCGGGCCGTAGTGGCCGAAGTCGGCCGGCCACCAGTCCTGCGACTCGGTCATCAGCGCATGCAGGTCCTGCTTCAGCGCCTTCAGGTCGAGACCGTTGAAGGCCTTGGCGTAATCGAACGCCTCGCCCAGCGGGTTGGATTTGGACGAATGCTGGCTGAGCAGGTCCACGCGCAATTGCTGCGGCCACCAATCCTTGTTGGTGGTGCCGCTGCTGGCGGCGCTGTGGAACGGGCATTTGGCTTCGGTGTTCATCGGTCTGGACCTTCGTACGTGCGCAAGGGGCACACCCGGTGGGGCGGGCGGTTGCCGGGGATAGAGATGGATGTGGAAAGCGGTTTGCGGCTGTGGGTGTCGGCGCAGGCAGGAGAGGCAAGCGGCGCGCTGGAGTGTGGCTGCCCGGTCTGGGGTTCAGTAGGTGCAGACTATCGACCGCCGCTTTCTTTATAAAATTGATTGATTGAACCGATCCGATAGCGTGTGGCAATCGGAAACCCGGCGTCGTGCCGAGCGTGCGGCATGCCGTGCACGCTGTCTGGGAAGGGCGTGCGCAGCTGCGACCGCGCGGTTCAGGCGTTGGGCATCACATCGAAATCGCCGCCCAGCACGCGCTCCAGCCGGCCGCTGCGCCAACCGCGCACGCTGTCGCGCACCAGCGGTGCCGGGGCGATGCGATAGCGTCGGCACACGCGCAGTTCCTCGTCGATGTCCGGCGCCCGCCGGGCCTGTCCGGGCAGGTCAGGCACGACCCGGACCTGCGCCGTGAGCCGGCGCAGCGCCGGTTCGTCGGCGTCCTGTTCCTGCACGTGCAGGCCGGTTTCCGGCAGCAGCAGGTCCAGCGCGCCGAAGCCGGCGATCGCCAGCCAGGCCCGGCCCTGTTCGGGATCCTGCAGCAGTACTTCCACCCGCATGTTGCGTTGCGCGGCCCAGGCCAGATACATCTGCAGCAGTTGCTGCCACCAGCACCGCGCGTCGGCGGGATGGCGGTGCAATTCGCTGGCGCCGATACGCAGGTCCAGCAGCGCGTCCTGCGCGCGTTGCTCCTGCAGCGCATCGCTGGCCAGTTGCAGCAGCCACAGCAGTTGCGCCAGGCGCGCGACGAACTCGCCGTCGCGCTGCGCGCCGTGCAGCCGCGCGCGCATGCGCACGGCGCTGTCCAGCGCGCTCTCGATGCGGTCGCGGCGTTCGATCCGGTCCAGCACCTGGAAGCGGCCGGGCTGCGACCAGAAGTCGGCTTCGCCCATGCCGGCGAAGTCCGCCTCGCGGGCCAGCCGCCACGCGCTCGCGGCATGCGTCTGGTGCAGGAGGTGCAGGGCCGCATCCAGGCGCGGCAGCACCGCGTCGCTGGCGCTGGGCGCATAGACGATGTCGCGCAGGTCGGCCGGCGCTGCCGGATCGGCGTCGGCGCCCGGTGCGGGTGCCGGCGCGGGTGCGTCGGGGGCGATGAAACGCACGTCCAGGCGATCGCCGGCGCCGCGCACGAACAGGAACTGGTCGCCTTCCGGCGCGCGCTGTTCGACGATGCTGCGCGCCAGCGGCGCGAGCAGATGCTGTTCGATCGCGCGGCGCAGCGGGCGCGCGCCCAGGTCCGGGGTGAAGCCGCGATCGAGCAGGAATTCGATCGCCGACGGTTCCCATTCCACCGCCCAGGCGCGGTTGCGCAGGCCACGCCGGGTCAGCGTGCGGTCCAGTTCCTTGTGCAGGATCTCGCGCATCAGCGCGCGGTCCAGTGGATTGAACAGCACCACCCGATCGAGCCGGTTGATGAACTCGCGGCGGAAGGTCTCGTACACTGCCTTCTCCACCGCACTGCGCGAATAGCCGCCGGCGACGGTGGCGAAGCCGGGGCCGGCGCCGCGGGCGAGGGTGGCGCCGACGTTGCTGGTCAGGATGATGATGCTGTGGCGGAAGTCGGCGGTGTTGCCGTTGCGATCGCTCAGCCGCGCGTCGTCGAACACCTGCAGGAACAGGTCCCAGACCTTGGGGTGGGCCTTCTCGAACTCGTCCAGCAGCACCACCGAGAACGGCTGTTCGCGGATCCGCGCGATCAGCGTGCGCTGACCGGCGCTGTCGTCGCCGGTGAGCCGCGCCAGCGCGTCCTCGCCCTGGAATTCGCTCATGTCCAGGCGCAGCAGGCGCTCGGGGGTGCCGAACAGCAGCTCGCCCAGCGCCTTGGCCAGTTCGGTCTTGCCGGTGCCGGTGGGGCCGGCGAACAGGAACACGCCGATCGGGCGATGGCTGTCGATCAGCCCGGCCTTGAGCATGGCAATGCGGTCGAGCAGGGTCTCCACCGCCTCGTCCTGGCCGAGCACGCGCTGGCGGAAGAAGCGACGCAGCGCGTCCAGTTCCAGCCGCTGGCGATCGTCGATCACCTCCAGCGGCAGGCCGCTGCGCTTGGCCACGGCCTGCAGCAACGCATCGTCGTCGAGCGGCAGGCGCGGCGCCTCGCCGCCGGTGGCGGCCTGCAGGGTCTCGTCCAGCAGCTGCAGCAGCCGCCCCGGCTCGTGTTGCTCGGGGAAATACTGCGCGGCCATGCGCTCGGCCTCGGCCAGGGCGCGCGCGTCGATCACCTCCGCCTGCAGCGCCTGCCGCTGCGCCTGCGCCCACTGCTGGCCGATCTGCGCCAGGGCGGCGGGCGCGGCCGGCGCCAGCGTGACCACTTCGAAGCGCGAGCGCGTCGCCGGGCGTGCCACCTGCAACTGCGCCAGTTGCCGCGGCGTGATCTCGCCGATCAGGCGCAGTTCGCCGCGCTCCAGCGCCGGCAGCACTAGGTCGAGGATGCCGCGCGGATCGCGCGAGTGCGAACCCTTGTGCAGCAGGTCGTAGAAATCCGGCGCGCGCCACAGCGCGCGTTCGCGATGCAGCACCGCCAGCATCTCGCGGATGCGGCCTTCCAGTTCGCCGATGTAGCTCTGCCCGGCGAGGATCTCGGCCGCCGACGCCTCGAACACGCGCCAGCCTTCGGCCAGCAGGCGTTCGCTGAGCAGATCGATCAGCACGCTCTTGCCGACGCCGTGTTCGCCGACCAGCAGCACCGGTTGCGGCGGCGTGGCCACCAGCTGTTCGTAGGCGCGCTGCAGCGCTGCGTCCAGCGCGGGATGGCGCAGGCGCAGGCGCGGCGGCAGCGTGGCGACGACCCGGCCGAAACCGCCCAGCACGCGCTGCTCGCGGTGCGCGCGGCGCGCGTCCTGCAAGCGTTGCAGGAACGGCTCCAGCACCGGTTCCTTGAACTGGCCCAGCGTGTCGGCCAGCTTGGCCAGCGCATCGTCGTCCAGTCCATCGAACTGCACCGCGCGGTCCGCCGGCGCCTTGCCCGCGGCCCAGTGCAGGTAGTCGCGCAGGCGCTGCCGGAACGGCACGAAGCCCCACCACCAGTCGCGCGCCTGGCGCAGCAGGACATGCAGATGGTCCGCGTCCGGCAGCGCCTGCAGGTAGTCGAGCACGAAGTTGAGCGGATACGAGCCCAGATGCGGCAGCAGTTCCAGCACCGCGTCCGGATCGCTGCGGCGGCGGCGTGGCAGGGCCACCGCGGCCATCGACGGCAGCGCGTAGCCGGGGCTGCCGAGCGCTTCGATCACCGCCTGGTCGGAGAACTCCAGGCTTGCCAGCAGCGTCACCCCTTGCTGGAACTGCGGGATCCGCAGCAGGTCGGCCGGACTCTGGATCTGATCGTCCAGCGCTTCCACCTGCTGGCGCAGCCGTTGCAGGTGCTGGGCCGGCGTGTCCCCGGCCGGTGGTTCAGGCGCGGCCTGCTGCGGCTCCGGTTCGGTGTCGGATGCGGAGTGCGGCGTGCGCGGAGCGGCCGCTCCGGCGTGTCTGAAGACGTGCAGCAGCAAGGCGCCGACGATGACGCCAATCACGAACAGGTAGATCTCCACGCGAGGCTCCTTAGTGCCTGCCGATGCGGTTGGATCGGATACCGTCGCCGTGTCCGGCGCCGGCACGAGTGCGGAAGGCGGCGCACGTTAGCGCCGCGTCCGGCCGCGTCCATGTGGGTACCGTGGCGTCCTGGCGTATCGACATGCGTTCCTCTGCTTCCTTGTCCCTGGGGCGCGTCCGCACGCGCGGCTATCCAATCGCGTCACCGGTCTGTGCAGGCGCCGGCTGCACGAGTATAGGCGCGCGTGTTTCGGGCGGGCTACAGCCACGCGCGAGCCGATCGACCACGCCAGCCGTCTGCGCGCCGGCGTGTGGTCGGACCGGTCGATGGCTGGCGGCGCGTTCGTCGGATGCGTCGCAAGGCGCGCGCGCAGGATCCCGCTCCGCACGCGGCAAAGATCACTATCCTGTCGCGATGACCATCCGCGCGACCCGCCTGCTGCATCTGCTCGACGCCCTGCGCGGCCGCCGCCGGCCGGTGGCCGGTGCCCAGCTCGCCGCCGCGCTGGGCATCAGCCTGCGCACGCTGTACCGCGACATCGCGACCCTGCGCGCGCAAGGTGCCGACATCCTCGGCGACCCTGGCGTCGGCTACGTGCTGCGTCCGGGCTTCCTGCTGCCGGCGCTGAATTTCAGCGAGGACGAACTGGAGGCGCTGACCCTGGGCGCGCGCTGGGTGGCGCGTCAGGCCGATCCGGAACTGGCGCAGGCGGCGCAGCGCGCGGTGGCGCGGATCACCTCCACGCTGCCCGGCAACCTGCGCTTGTCGATCGAGACCAGCGGGCTGCTGGTGCCCGCGTCCGACGGCACGCAACCGCTGGCGCCCTGGTTGCCGGTGCTGCGCCGTGGCATCCGGCTCGAACACGTGTTGCGGATGGACTACGCCGATGCGGGCGGGACGGCCTCGCAACGGCTGATCTGGCCGTTCGCGATGGCCTTCCTCGGCGGCTACGGCATGATTGCCGCGTGGTGCGAACTGCGCCGCGACTTCCGCCATTTCCGCGCCGACCGGGTGCTGGCCCTGGCCGACGATGGCGAGCGCTATCCCTCGCGCCGGCACCTGCTGATCAAGCGCTGGCGCGCGGCCACCGGCTACGGCGCGGACTACTGACAGTACCTGTCAGCAGGGCAGGGCCAGACTGCAGGCTGTCCACCACGGAAGTCTGCCCATGTCCACCAAGCTCGTGTTCTACACCCACCCCCTGTCGCGCGGCCGCGTCGCCCGCTGGATGCTGGAGGAAACCGGCCTGCCTTACGAGGACGTCATCCTCGACTACGGCACCACGATGAAGGCACCGGAGTACCTGGCGATCAACCCGATGGGCAAGGTCCCGGCGCTGCGCCACGGCGACGCTGTGGTCACCGAGAACGCGGCGATCTGCGCCTACCTGGCCGACCTGGTGCCGGAGCGGCAACTGGCGCCGCCGCCGGGATCGCCGGCACGCGCCGACTACTACCGCTGGCTGGCGTTCCTGGCCGGCCCGGTCGAGTCGCTGTTGACCGCCAAGCAGGCCGGGGCGCTGGCGCCGGCGCGCAGTGCCGGTTACGGCAGCGAGGCCGATCTGCTGCGCACGCTGGAGCAGGCGGTCGAGGGGCGCGAATACCTGGCCGGCGACCGCTTCAGTGCGGCCGACCTGTATGCGGCGTCGGTGCTGGGGTACTACCTGCGCTTCGGCATGCTCGACGCGCGTCCGGCATTCACCGCCTTCGCACAACGGCATGGCGCGCGACCGGCGGCATTGCGTGCCGCGGCGATCGACGACGCATTGGTCGCGGCGCATCCCAATCCGGACATGCCGGCGCGCGCGGCGCCGGCCGCCTAGCGGAATACGGCCCGCAGCAGTTGCGTGTGCTGCGCGGCCGTACCCTCACCCCAACCCCTCTCCCGGCGGGAGAGGGGTTAGCGGTTGTTCCCTTCTCCCATCGGGACCATGGCCCTCTTTTGGGGAGAAAGGTGCCCCGTAGAGGCGGATGAGGGTACGGGCGCAGCCTCGTGTATCTAGACTCCACAAGTCGCTTCGCGCCGGACCCTCACCCCAACCCCTCTCCCGATGGGAGAGGGGCTGAAGCCGTGCCGCTACAGCAGCGACTTCAGCCGGTACAGCGCTTCCAGCGCCTGCTTGGGCGTCAGCTCGTCCGGGTCCAGCGCCGCCAGCGCTTCCTGCGCGGCCGAGGGCGTGGCCGCGAACAGGCCGAACTGCTGCGGCGCGTCCAGCGCCTGCGGCGCCATCTGCGAAGCGTGGCTCTCGCCGCCGCGCTGCTCCAGTTCCGCCAGCCGCCGTCGCGCCTGCGCGACGGTGGACTTCGGCAAGCCGGCCAGCGCCGCCACCTGCAGGCCGAAACTGCGGTTGGCCGGGCCGTCCTTGACCGCATGCATGAACACCAGTTTGTCGCCGTGCTCGACCGCGTCCAGATGCACGTTGGCGATGCCGCTGGCGCCGCCTTCGACCGATTCGTCGGCCAGCGCGGTCAGCTCGAAATAGTGCGTGGCGAACAGGGTGTAGCAGCGGTTGTGATGCGCCAGGTGACGCGCCACCGCGTCGGCCAGGGCCAGGCCGTCGTAGGTCGAGGTGCCGCGGCCGATCTCGTCCATCAGCACCAGCGACTGCGCGCTGGCGTGGTGCAGGATGTAGCTGGTCTCGGCCATCTCGACCATGAAGGTGGACTGGCCGCGCGCCAGGTCGTCGCCGGCGCCGATGCGGGTCAGGATGCGGTCGATCGGGCCGATCACCGCGCGCGTGGCCGGCACGTAGCTGCCGATGTGCGCCAGCAGCACGATCAGCGCGTTCTGGCGCATGTAGGTGGACTTGCCGCCCATGTTCGGGCCGGTGATCACCAGCATGCGCCGATCCGGGTGCAGGTCCAGGTCGTTGGGTTCGAACGGCTGCTCGCGCACCGCTTCCACCACCGGGTGGCGGCCGCGCTCGATGCGCAGGCACGGCGCGGTGTCCAGTTCCGGCTGCGCCCAGTCCAGCGCCTGCGCGCGTTCGGCGAAGCCGGCCAGCACGTCCAGTTCGCTGAGCGCGGCGGCGGCGCGCTTGAGCGGTTCCAGGCGATCGCCCAGCGTGTCCAGCAAGGCTTCGTACAACAGTTTCTCGCGCGACAGCGAGCGCTCGCGCGCCGACAGCACCTTGTCCTCGAAGTTCTTCAGTTCCTCGGTGATGTAGCGCTCGGCGTTGGTCAGCGTCTGCCGCCGCGTGTAGTGCACCGGCGCTTTTTCCGCCTGGCCCTTGCTGATCTCGATGTAGTAGCCGTGCACGCGGTTGTAGCCGACCTTGAGCGTGGCGATGCCGCTGCTGGCGCGCTCGCGCGCTTCCAGGTCGATCAGGAACTGGTCGGCATGGGTGCTGAGCCGGCGCAGTTCGTCCAGTTCGGCGTCGTAGTCGGCGGCGATGACGCCGCCGTCGCTGAGCTTGAGCGGCGGCTGCTCGGCGATCGCCGAGGCCAGCAGGTGCGCGATCTCGTCGTGCTGGCCCAGTTCCGCGGCCAGCGCGGCCAGTCGCGGCGAATCCAGCGGCGCCAGGATCGTGCGCACCGCCGGCAGCAGGCCCAGGCCGTCGCGCAGCGTGGAGAAATCGCGCGGCCGCGCCGAGCGCAGCGCCACCCGGGTGAGGATGCGTTCGATGTCGCCGAGCGCGCGGAACGCATCGCGCAGATCGGCATCCGCGCCGCGGTCGATCAGCATGCCGACCGCGTGGTGACGCTGTACCAGCACCTCGCGCAGGCGCAGCGGGCGGTGCAGCCAGCGCCGCAGCAGGCGCCCTCCCATCGGCGTGACCGTGCTGTCGAGCACGCCGAGCAAGGTGTTGCGGGTGTCGCCGTCCACCCGCGTGTCCAGCTCCAGGTGGCGGCGCGTGGCGGCGTTCATCGCGATCGCCTCGCTGGCGGTCTCCATCGCGATCGCGGTCAGGTGCGGCAGGCGTTGCTTCTGCGTTTCCTCCACGTAGCCGAGCAGCGCGCCGGCGGCGGCAGTGGCGCGCGGCTTGTCGTCGATGCCGAAGCCGCTGAGGTCGTGCAGCTGGAAGAAGTTGAGCAACTGGCGGCGGCCGCTGTCGGCGTCGAACAGCCACGGCGCGCGGCGGCGCACGCCGCGCCGCTCGCGCAGGAATTCCGGCCACTGGTCCTCGTCGGGCACCAGCAGCTCGGCCGGTTCCAGCCGCGCCAGTTCCGCTTCCAGCGCGTCCTCGCTGTCGACCTCGTTGACCAGGAAGCGGCCGCCGGCCAGATCGGCCCAGGCCAGGCCGTAGCCATGCTTGTTGCGCGCGATCGCCATCAGCAAGGTGTCGCGGCGCTCGTCGAGCAGCGCCTCGTCGGTGACCGTGCCCGGCGTGACCACGCGCACCACCTTGCGCTCGACCAGGCCCTTGGCCAGCGCCGGATCGCCGATCTGCTCGCAGATCGCCACCGACTCGCCCAGCGCCACCAGCCGCGCCAGATAGCCCTCGTACGCATGCACCGGCACCCCGGCCATCGGGATCGGCGCGCCGCCGGAACTGCCGCGCTGGGTCAGGGTGATGTCCAGCAACCGCGCGGCCTTGCGCGCGTCGTCGTAGAACAGCTCATAGAAGTCGCCCATGCGAAAGAACAGCAGCAGGTCCGGGTACTCGGACTTGGCGGCGAAGAACTGCTTCATCAGCGGGGTGTGTTCCGCTGCGCTTCCAGGCGCTTGGGTCTTCTCTCGATTTTGCATCTGATTCAATGGCTTGAAGAATTTCGGGATGGCTGGCTGTGGGCAAGTATGGACGTGTGCAGCCGGCAAAGGACAGGGTGGCGCAGCTTCAGCCTGGCTCCGTGGCCCGACGCGCCACCTGCCGATCCACGGTGGAGCTCCGGGTGTCACCCCGTTTCCATGGACAGTTGCAGGAAGCCAATCGGGAGGCAAGGAATGTCCGGTCGGTGTGCGGCACGTGCAACGCGGAGTCCATGCAAGTGAGGTCGAGTCGTCTGGGCGTCAGCTGCAAGTGTCCGTGGAAATGGGGATCGGCGACAGCGCGCGGTCAATCCCCAGGCATGCGGCGAAGGATCGCCACACGGATTGATCTTCTCTCCGTTGCACGACCGTCCGTGGCTTCGGGAGGCGGACTCTTCTGCCGTTGGAAAAGCTAAGATCCGGGCTTGTGTAGAGTCGGAGGCGCCAATGATCGATCGTCGTACCTTTCTTGCCACGGGTGTCGTGGCCGTCGCCGCAGGTTTCAGCGCATCCGCCGCCCAGATTGCGGCGCCGCCGCGTCCCAAGGGGCCGGCACCATGGGGCGCCGTGCCCAGCGCGCGGCAGCTGCGGTGGCACCGGTGGGAGCAATACGCCTTCGTGCATTTTGCGATGAACACCTTTACCGACAAGGAATGGGGCTACGGCGACGAGGATCCGCGCAAGTTCGATCCCAGCGATTTCTCCGCCGATCAGATCGTCGCCGCCGCCAAGGCCGGCAACCTGAAAGGGCTGATTTTTACCGCCAAGCACCACGATGGGTTCTGCCTGTGGCCGACCCGCCTGACCGAGCATTGCATTCGCAATTCGCCCTACAAGAACGGCAAGGGCGACATCGTCGGCGAAATGGCGGCGGCGTGCCGGCGCGCCGGCCTGGCCTTCGGCATCTACCTGTCCCCCTGGGATCGCAACCACGCCGAGTATGGCCGCCCCGGCTATCTCGACTATTTCCGCAAGCAGATCGTCGAACTGTGCACGAGCTATGGCGACCTGTTCGAGTTCTGGTTCGACGGCGCCAATGGCGGCGACGGCTACTACGGTGGGGCGCGCGAAACGCGCAAGCTTGATGCGCCCGCCTACTACGACTGGCCGCGGATGATCGAGCTGGTCCACCAGCACCAGCCGATGGCCTGCACCTTCGATCCGCTCGGCGCCGATATCCGTTGGGTCGGCAACGAGGACGGCGTCGCCGGCGATCCGTGCTGGCCGACCATGCCCAATGCCCCCTACACGCAGGAAAACGGCAATGCCGGCGTGCGCGGGGCGCCACTGTGGTGGCCGGCCGAAACCAACACCTCGATCCGCCCGGGCTGGTTCTACCATGCCGACGAAGACGGCAAGGTGCGCAGCCCGGAGAATCTGGTGCGCTATTTCGACACCTCCGTCGCGCGCGGCACCAACATGAACCTCAATCTTCCGCCCGACCGGCGCGGCCGCATCGCCGACCACGACGTCGCGGTGCTGCAGAGCTTCGGCGATGCGATCCGCGCCAGCTTCGCCATCGATCTGGCCAAGGGCGCCAAGGCCAGCGCCAGCGATTCGCGCGGCAAAGGATTCGAGCCGGCGCGCGTGCTCGACCGCCAGGCGGACAGCTACTGGTCTACGCCGGACGACGTCACCACGCCGACGCTGACGCTGGAACTGTCGGCGGTGCGCAGCTTCGACTTGATCCGGCTGCGCGAATACCTGCCGCTGGGCGTGCGCGTCACCCGCTTCGCGGTCGAAGCGGAGATCGATGGGCAATGGCAGCGGTTGGCCGAGGCGCAATGCATCGGCGCACAGCGGATCCTGCGGCTCGATCGCCCGGTCGCCGCGCGTCGCGTGCGCCTGGTCGTGCTCGAGGCGCCGGTCTGCCCGGCGATCAGCGAATTCGCGCTGTTCCGCGCGGTTGCGCCGGTTCCGGTCGCGCGGCCGCTGGCGACCGCGCCGGACGTGCTGTCCGCCGCGGGTTGGCGGATTGTCGAGGCCAGCGCGCCTGGGGCGGAGAAGCTGCTCGACGACGATGCCGGCACGGTCTGGGTCGTGCCCGCGCCCAAGCCTGGCCATCCCGTGCAGGTGACCATCGACCTCGGCGCGCTGCGTCAAGTCGCCGGCTTCAGCCTCACCCCATCGCGCGCGGTGATGAACGGCGCGGCGCCGCCGAAAGGCTATCGCGCCGAAAGCAGCGAGGACGGGCAGCACTGGCAGCCGGCCGGCGCCGGCGAGCTGGCCAATATCGCCTACGCGCTCTCGACCCAGCGTCTGAATTTCCCCGACGTCCGCCAGATCCGCTACCTGCGGCTGTCGTTCGCCGAAACGGCGGTGCCCGCCGAGCGGCTGGCGATCGCCGGTATCGGCGCGTTCTCGCGCTTGCGATGATCGCTTGCGCTCCCACCGCCATGCGCGGTGGGGGCGTGCATCGCTGAGGCGGCGTCCTGATTCATAGGGCGAAGGCCGTGTCACGGGACGGCGATGCGGGGCAGTGCAGTGCGACAGCGCCGCGATGCAATCGCGATGTCATCTTGTCGCGGGAAGATCGAACGTTTCCGAGTGCGGTGCGGTCGATCAGCGTGAGCAGCGTCAGGATCTGGGAGAAGAGCTACGAACTGCGGCGTCGTCTGCTGCGTGGCTTCTTCCTTCGCCGTGGCTCGCACGCCGAGGATGCCGAGGACCTGGCGCAAGAGGTCTACCTGCGCCTGCTGCGCACGACCGGCGAGAACGCCGAGGCGGTCGCCAATCCCGAGGCGTATCTGTACACCGTGGCGGCCAACCTGGCCCGCGAGCATGCGCGCTCGCGCGCTTCGCTGCCGCCGCTGGAGGATGTCGAGCTGCTGGCCGAGGTCCTGAAGAGCGAAGAGGACGTGGAAGGCACGTTCGAAAGCAGACAGCGCTGGAGCGATATCCGCGGCGCCATCGCGCGGCTGCCGCCGACCACGCGGCGGATGATGGAACTGCACTATCGCGACGGCCTGGAATGTCCGCAGATCGGTGCGCAGCTGGACGTATCCGTGCACATGGTGCGCAAGCACATCGGCAAGGGCCTGGACGCCTGCCGCAAGGCGCTGGGCGCCGGGGAGGACGCGTGAGCCGGCAGGAGCCGACATCCATGGACGGGACCGTGGCCGAGCAGGCGGCCCGCTGGTTCCTGCTCAATCGCGAGGCGCCGCTGAGCGAACCCCAGCGCCTGGCGTTCCTGGACTGGATGCAGCGTTCGCCCGAGCACGTGCGCGAATACCTGCGTGCCTTGCACCTGCATCGCCAGGTGGGCGCGGCCATGGGAATGGCGCGGCAGGAGGCGGTGGCTCCCGGCCGGGCAGTGCACGGCAGCCTGGCCAAGGTGGTGCCGTTGTTCGCCAGCGCGCCGCGCACGCCGGCGCCGCGCATGCGCCGCGCACGCCGTGGCTGGATGCTGGCGGCCGCAGCGGCCTGCATCGCGCTGGGGCTTGGCTTCGGACTGCTGCACCTGCAGCCGCAGGCGCTGCTGCTGACGGCCGGACACGGGCAATTGCGTGACCTCAGACTCGCCGACGGCACACAGCTGCGTCTCAACGCGGACAGCGTCGTGCGTGTGCGCATGGGCTGGCTGTCGCGGCGGGTTGAGCTGCTGCAGGGCGAAGCCACCTTCGACATCGCCGCGGATCGGCGGCCCTTCCTGGTGCAGGTCGACGGCCTGCAGATCCGCGACATCGGCACCGTGTTCGATGTGTCGCGGCGCTTGCAGGGCACCCGAATCGGGGTGATGTCCGGTGAAGTGGAGGTCTGGCGCAGCGGCACGGATGCGCGGCGCCTGGCGCAGCTGGATGCCGGCCGGGTGGTGCTGGTCGATCATGGCAGCGGCGCGGTGCAACGGCTCGACATGCCGGCCTCGATGCTGCTGGACTGGCAGCAGCGCAAGGTCTCCTTCCTCGACGAACGCCTGGACGAAGTCGCCGCAGCATTCAATCGCCACAACACGGTGCAGGTGGTGGTCGAGGACGCGGCGGCCGCATCGGTGCGCCTGTCCGGCAGCCTGGACGCGCACCGGGTCGCGGCATTGCAGGCCTTCCTGCAGCGCGATGCGCGCTTCGCGGTGCGCCGCGACGGCGACACGGTGCGGGTCTCCAGTCGCTGAGCGAGAGGCACGCGGGCGCTGTCAAAAAAAATTCATCGAATCCGCGTTCTCCACTTCCGCGTTTTCCCGCTCTTTCTTAGGAGAAGCCGCCGTCGATCCGCGACGTGGCGCCTGCCGTCCTCTCTCCTCCAAGGAACCGCAATGCGGAAGCAGCTTTACCTGTCGATCGTCCTCGCCCTGTCACCCTGTCTGCTCGCCCACGCGCGCGCGGCGACGCCGGAGGGTCTGGAAATCCGGGTCACCGCGCCGATCGCCGCGCAGCCGTTGGGTCGCGCGCTGGAACAGCTCTCGCGCAACTCGGGCGTGCAGTTCCTGTACTCGCCGACCGGCACGACGCGCATGGGCGGGGCGGTCCCGGCGGGCGCCACCGTCAAGCAGGCGCTGGATGCGCTGCTGGCCGGTACCGGCCTGAACTATGCGGTGGTGGACGGCAACGTCATCGCCATCGATCCGGCCCCGGCGCGCAGCGAATCCAAGCCGGCCGCGCCGCCGCCGCGCGAGGAGGAGGGCAGGATCGCCCCCACCCTGGATGCGGTGAAGGTGATCGCCGCGCACGAGGTGATCGAGCAGAAGAAGAGCTCGCCGATGATCCGCGATTCGGTGATCTACGACGAGATGGACAGCTACGGCGACGAGACGCTGGCCGAAAGCCTGATGGCCGCGCCGGGCCTGAGCGCGGTGGAGGACGCGGGCGAGCCGCGCTACGTGACCGTGCGCGGCGTGCAGGCCAACCTCAACTACACGACCATCGACGGCATCGCGATCGCCAGCGTGGGCGGCAGCGGCTCCGGCGAGCGCATGAACAACCTGCAGCTGATTCCCAGCGATATCGGCACCCGCACCGACATCTACAAGAGCTTCAGCGCCGAGCAGGCGCCCGATGCCATCGGCGGGGTGATCGACATCATCAGCCGCAGCGCGTTCGACCGGTCGGGCAAGTATGTGTTCGCCGATGTCGCCGGCATCTACTCCACCGCCGAAACCGACGTCGGCCGCAGCGCCGGCGGCGACCACAAGACCCTGGGCCACTTCGGCAAGAGCGCCAAGGCGGTGTTCTCCAACCAGTTCGGCGCCGACCAGCAGTTCGGCATCGTGGCGGTGGCGCGCTACGAGCAGCGTTCGCGCAACAGCATCAAGCGCTGGGTGGAATCGAACTACTACTACAACGACGCCGGCAAATACCTGACCGACGGCACCACCGAGCCCAGCGAGGCCGCCGGCTGGAACGGCCTGCGCGCGCCGGGCAATTTCAGCACCGGCACCTACACCAACTACATCACCAACTTCGGCGGCTCGGCCAAGCTGGAGTGGAAGCCGTCGGACGAGCCCTTCTACGCCTCGCTGCTGCTGTACTCGTACCGGTTCTACGAGAACTCGACGATGAACAAGACCGACCTGTACTCCAATGCCAAGTTCCCGATCCGCAACCAGACCGAGGACAGCGGCACCACCCAGATCAACAGCATCTACATCAAGAACCGGCACGACCGCTGGGACCGCAGCAACCGCGGCGCCATCGCCAGTTTCAGCTGGGACCTGGGCGATGCGTCCAAGCTCACCCTGCGCGCCGGCCACACCGAAGAGACGTTCGACAACACCCAGGTCTACTGGGGCGTACGCGCCTATCCGAGCAACCTGTTCGTCGACTACGCCAACGACAGCCATGGCTTTCCCAACGCGGTCGGCGTCTCCGATCCGAGCCTGCTGACCAGCTCGGCGTTCAAGCTCAATCCGGCGCAGGCCTATACCTCGCCGCGCCAGGCGCAAGAGACGATCGACAACCTGCGGGTGGACTTCACCCACAACATCGACGCCGAGGCGCGCGGCTTCGGTGTCGCCGCCGGCGCCGAGTACCGACACCTGAACATCTGGCAGAACGTCGATTTCGACTACTACAAGACCAACGCGACGCTCAACGATTACCTCTATCCGGGCTCGACCCTGCTGGGCACCGTGCCGGGCTTTCCGTTGATCGACAACCGCAAGTGGAGCGAGCAATTGGTGCAGAAGCTGGGCGACAACAACGCCGCCTACCCGAACGCCAACGTCACCAGCGACTACAAGTACGTCGAGGACATCGCCAATGCCTACGTCTCGGCGCACTACGCCTGGGAGCGATTGCTGCTGATCGGCGGTCTGCGCTACGACCACACCCGCTTCGATGCGTTCAGTCCCTTCAGCGACGACGGCGGCACGACCTATACGGCCAACCTGCGCAAGACCGGCGGCGGCTACGACAACCTGCTGCCGTCGTTGAACGCCACCTTCAAGCTCAGCGAAGACCAGCGCCTGCGTTTCTCGGCCAGCCGCACGCTGGGCCGGCCGACGCCGAGCAACATCGCTCAGGCGACCAACACCAGCTGCGGCGACGACGGCCAGGGCGGGAATTTCTGCACCATCCAGCAGGGCAACGCCGGCCTGGAGCCGCGCCGCGCCACCAACCTCGACCTGGCCTGGGACCTGTACTTCAACGGCAACAACGGCCTGGTCTCGGTGGCGCTGTTCGACAAGGTCATCAAGGACGACATCTACACCCTGACCACCTTCGAGACCATCGGCGACGTCCGCTACCGGGTGACCCAGCCGATGAACACCGACGAATCCACGCTGCGCGGCGTGGAGTTCGCCGTCGCCAACCGCAACCTGCGCTGGGGGCAGCAGCGCTTCGACATGTATTTCAACGCCACCCGGCTGGAAGGCCGCACCGACTACCGGATCAGCGACGGCAGCGAACGCCGCCTCGACCGCCTGCTGTATCAGCCGGACTGGTCGTTGAACGGCTCGCTGATCTGGCGCATGCCGTGGCAGGGCGCGCAACTGCGCATGTCCGGCACCTACCGCAGCCGCATGCTGGTCGATTTCGGCGACACGCAATGGCTGGACTCGTACTACGACCCGTACATGACCTTCAACCTGGCCTTCAGCCACCGGATCGGCAAGCACGTGACGCTGAAGTACGAGGCCAAGAACCTGTTCAACACGCAGCCGACCTACAGCACCGGTCCGAACGGGCGTTTCCGTACCGAGATCGACGACTACGGCCGCTTCTTCTACTTCCACCTCATCTACAACTGAGGGAGCTGGCCATGAGCACATTCAATCGCAGGCGCTTCCTCGCCTTGTCCGGCCTTTCCGCGTTCGGCGCCTGGATGGGCACCGCCTCGGTGCTGGCCGCGCAGACCGACGCCAAGTCCCTGAGCCCGCGCAACCTGCTCGCCTCGCCACGGTTCGCGAGCACGCCGTTCGCCCTCGGCGTGGCCTCCGGCGATCCGGCGCCGGACGGCGTGGTGCTGTGGACGCGGCTGGCGACCGAGCCGCTGGTGTTCGGCGGCGGCGTGCCGGCGCGACCGATGCTGGTGGAGTGGCAGGTGGCCAGCGACGAGCGCTTCGGCACGCTGGTGCGGCGCGGCTCGTCGCTGGCCCATCCGGAACTGGGCCATGCGGTGCATGTCGAGCTGGAAGGATTGGCTCCCGGCCGGCCGTACTGGTATCGCTTCAGCGTCGGCGGCCATGCCAGTCCGGTCGGCCGCACCTGCACCTTGCCGGCGGCGGGCGCCAAGGTGGAGCGGGTGCGCTTCGCGGTCGCCGGCTGCCAGCAGTACGAGGAAGGTCACTACACCGCATGGCGGCGCATCGCCGAAGAGCCGCTGGATTTCGTCTTCCACTACGGCGACTACATCTACGAGGGCGAAACCAAGCCGGGCGTGCGCAAGATGAACGGACGCCCGTTCACCAACCTGCGCAACCACGTCGGCCCTGAGATCTACACGCTGGACGACTACCGGCGCCGCTACGCGCAGTACAAGAGCGATGCCGACCTGCAGGCCGCACACGCGGCGGCACCGTGGTTCGTGACCTTCGACGACCACGAGGTGGACAACAACTGGGCCGGTGCGCAAGACCAGGACGGCACGCCCAGCGAGGTGTTCGCGCTGCGGCGCGCGCAAGCCTTCCAGGCCTACTACGAGAACATGCCGCTGCGGCGCGCCTCGTTCCCGCGCGATGGACACATGCAGCTCTACCGGCGCGCGCGCTACGGCAACCTGATGGACCTGCACCTGCTCGACACCCGCCAGTACCGCAGCAAGCAGGCCGACATGGCGCAACGCACGCAGGTGGAGTCGCCGGCGCGCAGCATCGTCGGCGCCAAGCAGGAACAGTGGCTGTTCGACGGCCTGGCCGACGCGGCCCCGCGCTGGCACACCATCGCCCACCAGGTGGCGCTGGGCAACTACGCGGAAGAGAAGAACGGCGCGGTGGTGTCCTCCGACGACCAATGGTCCGGCTACCTGGCCAGCCGCCGGCGCCTGCTCGACCACATCCAGCGGGTCGGCTTCGGCAACGTGGTCACCGCCTGCGGCGACGCGCACCGCCATTACGCCAGCGACCTGGTGCAGGACAACGCCGATTCCGGGATCGTCTCCAGCGAATTCCTCGCCACCTCGATCAGTTCCGGTTCCGACGGCCTGGGCGTGGATGCGTCGGCCGAAAGCACGCTGCGGCACAGCCCGCACCTGAAGGCCACCACCGACAAGCGCGGCTATGTGCTGTGCGACGTGAACCGCGATACGTGGATCGGCGACATGAAGACGCTGGACCAGGTGATGCAGCCGAACGGCACGCTGCAGAGCTGGAAGCGCTACGCCGTCGAACACGGCAGGCCGGGGTTGCAGGAGGCGTGAGCGGTGTTCTCGGCGCCTCTGCGGCACCCGCCTCGCGCAAGCACTGTAGGAGGGGCTTCAGCCCCCGACACCGCCCGAAGCCGACAAGCGTGGCGGGCGGCTCGCGCAGAACGATGGGCGTCGGCTGCATTGAAGGAACGGCGTTGTTGCAATCCCGGCAGCTTCCCGCGTGCCGACGGACGCCGGGTTGCTCCACGGCATTCTCGCGCAGCGGGTGGCTGATGGAGCGGCGAAGCTGGCGCTGAAGGGCTGTCGCGAAAGCCATCGATGGCATAGGCCGATGCCGACGCCAGGCGGAACGCGCATCGCTGCGCCGCCGGATGTAGCCGCGCTTGCGTCAGACGATCGCCGTGGTCCCGTCGCCGTCGACGGCCAGCAATGCCGCGGCGGCAGCACTGAGCGCGCGCTCGCGGTGGCGCACGACATGGAAGGTGCGCGTGCCCAGCGCCGCGCCCACGCGCTGCAGGCGACCGCTTTCCAGCCATGGTGCGGCCGCCAGCTGCGAGACCGCGGCCACGCTGTGCCCGGACAGCACCGCCGACAGCACCGCTTCGTTCGACGGCAGGGTCAGCGCGACGGTCAATGTGTCCGCGGCGACGTGCGCCGCGCGCAGCGCGGCTTCGAACTCCGAACGGGTTCCGGAGCCGGGTTCGCGCATGATCCAGGAACTGGACGCCGCCAGTGCCGGCAGCGCGATTCGGCGGCGTCCGGCCAGGCGGTGGCTTGGCGCGGCGACCACCACCAGCCGGTCCTGGGCGAGCGCGCTCAACGCCAGCGCCGGGTCGCGCACGCCGCCTTCGACGAAGCCCAGTTCCGCACGGCCTTCGGCGACCGCGCGCGCCACGCTTTCGGTATTGCCGACGCTGAGGCGGATCTGGATCTGCGCGTAGCGCGCGTGGAACGCCATCAGCCGCGCCGGCAGCCAATAGCTGGCCACGGTCTGGCTGGCCTGCAGCTCCAGCGTGCCGCGCAGCACGCCGCCCCATTCGCTCAAGGCCAGCTCGGCCGCACGCGTGCGCGCCAGGATCGCGCGGGCCTCGTCGGCGAACGCGGCGCCGGCGGCGGTCAGCTCGATGCCGCGGCCCACGCGGTGGAACAGGGCCACGCCGTACTGGCTTTCCAATGCCTTGATCGCGGCGCTGGCCGCCGACGGCGTGCGGTGCGCGGCCTGCGCGCCCAGGGTCAGGTGCTGGCGTTCGGCGACGGCGACGAACAGGGCGAGTTGTTCCAGGGTCACGGGAAGATCGTTCGGTTGGGCCGAACGAACTATCCACGATTATGCGATGGAATGACAGGATCGGCCGGCGCATCCTGCCGCCACTTCGACAGGATGGCGGCAATGCACAAGGCACTACGAAATGGGACCGCGCTGTGGCCAGGCGCGCTGTTGGCGACCGGAGTCGCGGCGCTGGCCCTGCTGGCCGAGCGGATGCAGCTGCGCTGGCTGGGCCGCCCGTGGATCGACGCGCTGGTGTTCGCGATCGTGCTCGGCACCGTGTTGCGCACGGCGGTGCGGTTGCCGGCGCGTGTCCACGCCGGTATCGCGTTCGCCGCGAAGCTGCCGCTGGAGGTGGCGATCGTGTTGCTCGGCGCGTCGGTCAGCTTCAGCGCGGTGGGGGCGGCCGGCGGACTGCTGTTGGGGCTGATCGCGGCGATCGTGCTGCTGGCGATCGGCATCGGCTACGGCATCGGCCGCCTGCTCGGGCTGCCGGCGCGCCTGGCCACGCTGGTGGCGTGCGGCAATGCGATCTGCGGCAATTCCGCGATCGTGGCGGCGGCGCCGGTGATCGATGCCGATTCGGACGAGGTGGCCGCCTCGATCGCCTTCACCGCGGCATTGGGCATCGTGGTGGTGTTGGCCCTGCCGCTGGCGGTGCCGCTGTTCGGCCTGGACCAGCGCCATTACGGGATCCTCGCCGGCATGACCGTGTACGCGGTGCCGCAGGTACTGGCCGCCACGCTGCCGGTGGGCGCAGTCAGCGCGCAGGTCGGCGCGCTGGTCAAGCTGATGCGGGTGGTGATGCTGGGGCCGGTGATGCTGCTGCTCGGCCTGACCGCCGGCCGCCCGGGCGCCGCGCGGGTGCCGTTGCATCGCTTGCTGCCGTGGTTCGTGCTGGGCTTCATCGGCATGATGCTGCTGCGCTCGTCGGGCCTGTTGGCGCCGGCGCTGGCGGACGCGATGCAGCGCGGTTCCGCGCTGCTGACCCTGGTCGCGATGGCGGCGCTGGGGCTGTCGGTGAACCTGCGCTCGGTGCTGGCCTCTGGCGGCCGCGTGCTCGCCGCCGGCACGCTGTCGCTGCTGGCGCTGGCCGCGATCAGCGCGCTGCTGGTGTGGTGGTTGCCGTAGCGTGCGACAGCGGCGCAGCGGCTCAGCTGCCGTGGATGCGGCCGCTCTCGCCGGCGCGGTACAAGGTGCCATCGGCATCGCGCGCGGGCACCGGCTGCTTCTGCTGCTCGCCGCGCATTGCCGACATCCGGTCCGCCAGCCGCGGCAGCATGTGCGTCACCGCGGTGTTCGCCTTGGCCAGCAGCCCCACCTTGACGTCGCGCCCGCCGTGCTCGGCGGCGTGCAGGATCGCTTCGGCCACGCGCATCGGCGCAATCATCGGTTTGGGCAGGGTCGGCTCCTCGCGCATATAGTTGCGCGCGTGCTGCGGGTAGGGCGTATCCACCGCCGTGGGTTGGATCAGCACCACCGAGACCGGCAGCTTGTCCACGTGCTCCAGTTCGATCCGCAGCGCATCGGTGAAACCTTTCACCGCATGCTTGGACGCCGAATACATGCCCTGCAGCGGCACCACCGCTTCCGACGCTTCGCTGCCCAGGTTGATCAGGCTGCCGTGCGAGGCGATCAGGTGCGGCAGCGCGACCAGCGAGCCGTGCACCACGCCCCAGAAATTGACGTCGAACAGGCGCTTGCTGTCCTGGTCGACGACCTCCGCGAGCTTGCCGTAGATCGCCACGCCGGCATTGTTCACCCAGGTATCGATCCGGCCGTAGTGGCGTATCGCCTCCGCCGCCGCGGCCTCCAGCTGTTTGCGCTCGGCGACATCGGCGGCGACCGCGATCGCCTCGCCGCCGGCGTCGCGGATGGTCCGCACGGTATCGTCCAGCGTGTCGCGGCTGCGTGCCACCAGTACCAGCTTGGCGCCGCGCTCGGCGGCCATCAGTGCGGTGCACAGGCCGATGCCGCTGGAGGCGCCGGTGATGACCATGACCTGTTGCTCGATGGGATGGTGTCGCTGCGCCATGATGCGTTTCTCCCGGACGGTTTGCATGCACGCTAGGCGCCGTGTCGTAGCATCGGGGTGAAGCGGAAATCGACGTCGCGTCAAGCCCATTCGCCTGATGCGATGCGCCATCGCCGCTGGGCGACGAACGGCGTGACGGATCGGCGAAGGATCGGTGAAACCCGCATCACGCATTGTTGCCGCGCGCTGCGCATGCTGGTCATGCAGGCACTGCGCGAGCGCAGCGACTCGATCGGAAAACCAGGCGCGCTTGCCTGTGGTCGCGCCATCGTTCGGAGCATCCGCATGCAGGCATCTTCTTTCTCTTCCTCGCCCCAGGTGGCGCCGTTTCCGCGGCTTACCGCGATGCAGGTGGCGCGCGGCCTGCGCCGCGCCGGCTATGCGTTCGTCTCCGAGCAATGCGAGCGGCTGCACAGCGACGTGTTCCAAACCCGGATGCTGCTGCGGCCGGCGATCTTCGCGCGCGGCGCGGAGGCGGTGGCCGCGTTCTACCACCCCGGCCGCTTCACTCGCCGCGGCGCCTTGCCGCCGACCACCGTCGCCTTGCTGCAGGGCTTCGGCAGCGTGCAGCGCCTGGACGGCGATGCGCACCTGCAGCGCAAGCGCCTGTTCCGCACCCTGCTGGCGCCGGGCGCCACCGCCGCGCTGGTGGCCGAGTTCCGCGCGCAATGGCGCGAGCGCGCGCGGGAATGGGAGCGCATGCCGCAGGTGATCCTGCAGCGGGAGGCCGAGCTGGTGCTGTGCCGCGCGGTGTGCCGCTGGGCCGGTGTGCCGCTCGACGACGCGCAGAGTCGCCGTCGCGCCGGCGACTTCGCGGCAATGATCGATGGCGCCGGCAGTGCAGGAGCGCGCTGGTGGCGCGGATGGTGGCGACGCAAAAGCACCGAGCGTTGGATTCGCGGCGTGGTCCGTGGCCTGCGGCGCTAGGCCAAGGGCGACGACACCCACCCGGCAGCGGCCATCGCGGCGTATCGCGATGCGCAGGGCAGGGCGCTCAGCGTGCGGGTCGCCGCGGTGGAGGTGATCAACCTGCTGCGCCCGACCGTGGCGGTCGCGCGCTGGATCACCTTCGCCGCGCTCGCGTTGCACCAGCACCCGCAAGTGCGGCATCGCCTGCGCCAGGGCGAGCCCGGCGTGCTGCGCAATGTGGTGCAGGAGGTTCGGCGCTTCTACCCGTTCTTCCCGATGGTCGGCGGACGCGTGCGTACGCCCTTCCAGTGGCGCGGACGCAGTTTCCGCCGCGGCGATTGGATGATGGTCGACCTGTACGGCACCAATCACGATCCGGCGCTGTGGACGCAGCCGCAGCGGTTCGATCCGGACCGTTTCCGCGATTGGAGCGGGGGCGGTTTCGACCTGGTGCCGCAGGGCGGCGGCTCGGTCGAACAGGACCACCGCTGCCCAGGCGAAGATCCCGCGATCGCACTGCTGATGGCGGCGGTGGACGAACTGGCGACAGGCTGCGACTACGAGGTGCCGGCGCAGGACCTGGACTATCCGTTGGATCGCTTTCCGACACTGCCACGCAGTGGCTTCGTGATCCGAGCGGTGCGCTTGCGCGACCCGGCTTCCGGGAGCTGATGCGGCGGCGAGCGGAAGGGGCGCGTCGAGATGGCGATGGTGCGCCGCAGGTGCAGGTGCAGGTGCGGGTGCGCCTAGCGTGAGGCAGGTGAAACCGGTTCTCCAGAGAAGGTGCTTACGCACGCCCGGCGAGTTTTCGCACTGCCTGCACTTCCGTTCAACGGCGCACTAACGCCCCGCTGCAGAGCATTGGCCTTCCCAAGTCATGCACGGAGAGAAGTCATGCGAAATCTCATCAGCGGTGTCTCCTTGGCGGTCGTGGTTGCCCTGGGGGCGGGCGCGGCGCAGGCGCAGAGCCAGATGTCCGGTCAGTCCAGCGTCCCTGCCACCGGCGGCGCCGCGCAGGTCGACCGACCAATGTCCACCTCGCCCGCCGCGGGAACGAACACCGGCAGCGCTGGCGAACGCTCCTCCGCACTCGACGAGAAGCAGGCCCTGGGCGTGCTCGCGGCGATCAATACCGCCGAAATCAACGCCGGCAACCTGGCGCTCCAGAAGCAGGTGAAAGGCCCGGTGCGTGACTACGCCAACCAGATGGTCAAGGAGCATTCGGACAACAACGCCAAGATCGCGCCGTGGGCGCCGGACCGCAGCGCCGCGCCGGCCGAGAAACAGGCGAAGAAGGGCCAGGCCGAGGCCAAGAAGCTGCAGGAACTGGACGGTGACAAGTTCGAACAGGCCTACGTCAAGGCCATGGTCAAGGACCACACGGAGGCGTTGAAGATGCTCGACGACAAGCTGATCCCGGCGGCCAAGACGCCGCAGATCGCCGAGCACCTGCGCACCACGCGCACGCACGTCGCCGCCCATCTGGCCAAGGCGAAGCAACTGCAGGACGCGGGCACCTCGTCGTCGGCCGGTACCCACGCGCACTGATCCCGGCGCCGATCCCGCTCTCCACCCGCCACGGGCGCCCCGCCCGTGGTTCCAGCCAGAGACCTTCCATGAGCGACTCTCCCGTTGCCGAACATCTCAATGCACTCGACGGAACCCGCATGCTGCGCACGGTCAGCATCCTCGGCGAACCGCACCGCATCCTGGATGCGTGGTGCGACATGACCGTACAGCAGCAGATCCTGCACGGCCTCGCCGAGCTGCAGTCCGGCGACGGCTACGAATCGCAGTGGCGGCTGCGCCTGCCGCTGGATCGGCATGTCGCACTGCGCTACCGACGCGGCGAAGTGCGGATGGGCGAGTCGGTGCGCTACGCAGGCGATGGCGAGCATGGCCTGCAGCTGCAGACCGAACTGAGCGTGCGGCCTGCGCCCAATGGTTTCGGATGCGAAGCCGTGCTCGCGGTGGAGTACCGCGTGGAAGGCGGCCCGATCGCGCAGGCCGTGGCGAAGCTGGTCGGCGCCGCCCCCGATGCGATGGTCGCCAAGGTGCTGCGCCGGTTCAAGGCATGGATCGAATGCGGCGAGGTGCCGACCTTGCGCAACAACCCGTCCGCGCGTGCGCGCGACCACCACCAAGACTGAGGAACTCCTTATGCGCGCACTGTGCTGGAACGGCGTGAACGACCTGCGCGTGGAGACGGTGCCCGATCCGGGCATCGTCAATCCGCGCGACGTGATCCTGAAAGTCGGACTCAGCACCACCTGCGGTTCCGACCTGCACTTCATCGATGGCTACATTCCGAGCATGCGCGAGGGCGATGTCATCGGCCACGAATTCATGGGTGAGATCGTCGAGGTCGGCCCGCAGGTCAAGTCGCTGCGCGTCGGCCAGCGCGTGGTGGTGCCGTCCTTCATTTCCTGCGGCGAGTGCTGGCATTGCGGGCGCCAGGAGTTCTCGCTGTGCGACAACACCAATCCGAACTGGGAGATGCAGGAGCCGCTGCTCGGTCACCCGACGGCCGGCATCTACGGCTATACCCATGCTTTCGGCGGCTACGCCGGATCGCACGCGGAGTTCATCCGCGTGCCGCATGCCGACGTCGGCTGCTTCCCCATTCCCGACGAGGTTGCCGACGACGACGCGCTGTTCCTGTCCGACGCCGGCCCGACCGGCTACATGGGCGCGGATTTCTGCCGGATCCAGCCCGGCGACACGGTCGCGGTGTGGGGCTGCGGCGGCGTCGGCCTGATGGCGCAGCAGAGCGCGAAACTGCTCGGCGCCGAGCGGGTGATCGGCATCGACCGCCTGCCCGAGCGCCTGGCCATGGCGCGCGACGTGCTCGGCGTGGAAGTGATCGACTATTCGGCGGTCGACAGCGTGGTCGACGTGCTGCGCGAGATGACCGGCGGGCGCGGCCCGGACGCGTGCATCGACGCGGTCGGCATGGAGGCGCACGGCACCGGCTTGGGCTATGCCTACGACCGGGTCAAGCAGGCGTTGCACCTGCACACCGACCGCGGGCAGGCGCTGCGCGAGGCGATCCTCGCCTGCCGCAAGGGCGGCGTGCTGTCGATCCTCGGCGTGTACGGCCTGATGGACAAGTTCCCGCTGGGCGCGATCATGAACAAGGGGCTGACCGTGCGCACCGCGCAGCAGCATGGCCAGCGCTACGTGCCGCAGTTGCTGGAGCTGGCGCGCAGCGGTGCGCTCAAGTCGCGCTTCCTGGCCACGCACAGGATGCCGCTGGAAGAGGCGGTCCGCGGCTACGACATGTTCAAGCACAAGCACGAAGGTTGCGTGCGCGCGGTGTTCGTGCCGGGCATGGCGAGCGAGCGCGCGGCGGTGTAATAGTCTCCGCGGCGGCGGGCGCTCTAAGGTGGCGGCATTCTCCGCTTGCTTCGCCACGGACCGCCTCATGGGACACGACCACAGCCACGCGCCGACCGAGATCCGCCACGAGAAGCCGTTGTGGTGGGCCCTGGGGCTGACCGCCACGTTCCTGCTGGTGGAGATCGTCGGTGCGTTCCTGACCAACAGCCTGGCGCTGCTGTCCGACGCCGCGCACATGGCCACCGACACCCTGGCGCTGATGATCGCGCTGGTCGCGGTGCGGCTGAGCCGGCGCCCGCCTGACGCCAAGCGCACCTACGGCTACGCGCGGCTGGAAGCGCTGGGCGCCTTGTTCAACGGCGGCATGCTGTTCGTGGTCGCCGCCTACATCCTGTGGGAGGCGGTGCAGCGGTTCCGCCAGCCGCAGGACGTGGCCACGGTCGGCATGCTCGGCATCGCCGCGTTCGGCCTGCTGATCAACCTGATCTCGATGCGCCTGCTCAAGGCCGGCAGCGGCGAGAGCCTGAACATGAAGGGCGCCTACCTGGAAGTGTGGAGCGACATGCTCGGCTCGGTGGCGGTGATCGTCGGCGCGCTGGCGATCCGCCTGACCGGCTGGAAGGTGATCGACCCGATCCTGGCGGTGCTGATCGGCCTGTGGGTGCTGCCGCGCACCTGGGTGCTGCTGCGCGAGGCGATCAACGTGCTGCTGGAAGGCGTGCCCAAGGGCGTGGACCTAGCCGCGCTGCGCGGCTACCTGCGCAGCGCTGCAGGCGTGGAAGACGTGCACGACCTGCATGTGTGGGCACTGGCCTCCAGCACGCCGGCGCTGACCGCGCACGTGGTGGTCGCCGACGGTACCGATGCCGACGCGCTGCGCGCGACCCTGTGCGAGGGCCTGCATGCGCGCTTCGACATCGACCACGTCACCTTGCAGATGGAAGCCGGACACTGCGGCGCGCAGCCATGCGGCACGCCGGCGCGCGCTGGGGCGGGTACGCACGAGGATCATACGGATCACGATCACGCCAAGCACGACGGCCATGGTCATCGGCACGGCCATGCGCATGGTGCGCACGGGCATTCGCATTCCTGACACCGGGTCGGGCGTGTTCCGCCTTCTGTAGGAGCGGCTTCAGCCGCGACAGGATCTATCGGTAACGCCCGTCGCGGCTGAAGCCGCTCCTACAGTGGCGCAGAGGACGCACGGCGAACTCAGGCCACCGGTTCGCGCAGCGCCGGCGCATCCCAGCCCGGGCGCGGTGCGAAGCGCTCGCCGTAGCGCGCCTGCAACGCGCGCAGCCGCGCCAGCAGCGCGTCGGCGCCGGCCGCACGGATGTGCTGGATCGGGCCGCCGCGGAACGGGGCGAAGCCGGTGCCGAAGATCACCCCGGCGTCGAGCAGGTCCGCATCGGCCACCACGCCCTCGTGCAGGCAGGCCACCGCCTCGTTGAGCAGCGGCAGGATCAGGCGGTCTTCCAGGTCGTCCGGCGCCTGATAGTCCTTGGCCACCTCCGGCTTCTTCGCGCGCCCGTTTTCCCACGCGTACAGCCCCTGGCCATCCTTCTTGCCGCGCTTGCCCGCGTCCACCGTCTGCAGCGCGGCGGGAATCGGCAGGCCCAGGAACGGCGCCAGTTCCGCGCCAACCCCGGCGGCCACGTCCAGGCCGACGGTGTCGATCAATTCGATCGGCCCCATCGGCATGCCGAACTTCACCGCCGCCTTGTCGATCACCGGACCGGGGACGCCTTCGGCGTAGGCAGTGGCCGCTTCCAGCAGGTACGGGAACAGCACGCGGTTGACCAGGAAGCCGGGCGTGCCGGCGACCGGCACCGGCAGCTTGTCGATCGCCTTGCAGAACGCCGCCAGCCGCTTCTGGTTGTCCAGCGCCAGGCTGTCGTGGCAGACGATCTCCACCAGCGGCATCTGCGCCACCGGGTTGAAGTAGTGCAGGCCGGCGAACTGCGCCGGACGCTGGATGTGCTCGCGCAGTTCGGTCAGCGGGATCGAGGAGGTGTTGGTGCTGAGCAGCGCGTCGGGCTGCATCCGCGGCTCCAGCGCCTGATACAGCTCGCGCTTGGCCTGCGGGTTTTCGATGATCGCCTCGATCACCAGATCCGCCACCGGTACGCCGTCGCCGGCCAGGTCGCCCTTCAGCCGCGCCGCCACCGCCGGACGCTTGCTGTCGTCCTTGACCCGCTTGGCGAACAGCTCGCCGGCGCGGGTCAGCGCGTCATCGATGAAGCGCTGCTCACGGTCCTGCAGGGTCACCTCGAAGCCCTTGTAAGCCGACCAGGCGGCGATGTCGCCGCCCATCACCCCGGCGCCCACCACGTGCACGTGGCGGATGCCATGGTCTTTCCCGCCCAGCGCCTTGAGCCGCTCGGTGAGGAAGAAGATGCGGATCAGGTTGCGCGCGGTCGGCGTGCTGGCCAGCTTGACCACCGCCTTGCGCTCGGCGTCCAGCCGCGCCTGGATGCCGCCGCCGCCGCTGCGCTCCCACACGCCGATCAGCGCGTACGGCGCCGGGTAGTGCTCCTTGCGCGCCTTGCGCGCCACCTGCTTGCGCATCTGCGGCGCCAGCAGCTTGCGCGCCGGCCAGGTGTTGCTGGCCCAGGCGGTGGCGCGCTGCTTGAACGGGCGCGCGCTGCCGGTCAAGGCCAGCGCCACCGCGGTATCGACCAGCACCGCCGGCGCGGCGACCTTGTCGACCAGGCCCATAGACCGTGCCGCCGACGCCGACACGGTGCGTCCGGTCAGCATCAGGTCCATCGCCGCCGGCGCGCCGACCAGCCGCGGCAGGCGCGCGCTGCCGCCCCAGCCGGGGAAGATGCCGAGCTTGGTCTCGGGCAGGCCGATGCGGGTGGAGCCGTCGCTGGAGGCGACCCGGTAGCGGCAGGCCAGCGCGATCTCGGTGCCGCCACCCATGCAGAAGCCATGGATCGCGGCCACGGTCGGGCAGGGCAGTTCGGCCAGTTTCTGGAAGGTGGCCTGGCCGCGGCGGATCGCGTCGTTGACGGTGCCGCGGCGATCGAATTCCTGGAATTCCTTCAGGTCCGCGCCGGCGATGAAGCCATTGGCCTTGGCCGAGCGGATCACCACGCCCTTGGGCGGGTCGATGGCGATGCGCTCGAGCAGGTCGCCCAGTTCCAGCAGCACGTCCTGCGACAGCGCGTTGACGGGCGCGTCCTGGCGGTCGAGGCTGAGCACGACGACGCCGTCGTCGCGGATGTCCGCTTGCCAGTGACTGAATCGGAGCCCATCGAAGCCTGAGAGCATGGGGAGGACCATCCGCTTGTGTATGGAGAAGATCGTTATCATCCAGAGGTTGTTTCCGTTGCGTCAAATCCCAATCCACAGGGAAGTGACGCCGTCCCGCGACCGCTGGCCTGCCGCCAGCCTAACGGAATGCGGGTTAACGTCGTGGGGCGGCGGTCCGCTAGGGACGCTGAACTTTTTTCCGGATTGGCGGTCAGATGGTCCGACGTAGGTTGGGCTGACAGGAGTGCGGCCCGTTATGGCCGATGTCGAAACACCTCAGGAGCTGGACCTGGAACTGGTCCGGCGCGTGCAGCGCGGCGAGAGCGCGGCGTTCGATGTGCTGGTGCGCAAGTACCAACACCGGATCGTCGGCCTGATCGGGCGCTACATCGCCGACTGGAGCGAATGTCAGGACGTGGCCCAGGACACCTTCATCCGCGCCTACCGCGCGATAGGGAATTTCCGCGGCGACGCCCAGTTCTCCACATGGTTGCACCGGATCGCCGTGAACACCGCCAAGAACTACCTGGTCGCGCACAACCGCCGGCCGCCCACCGACGACGTCGACGTGCTCGACGCCGAGCAGTTCGACAGCGGTACGCGCTTGCGCGACACCGACACGCCCGAGCGCGAACTGATGCGCCAGGAGCTGGAACAGACGGTGATGAAGGCGGTCAATGCGTTGCCGGAAGAATTGCGAACCGCCATCACCCTGCGCGAGGTGGACGGGATGAGTTACGAGGACATCGCGCAGAAGATGGGTTGCCCGATCGGCACGGTGCGCTCGCGCATCTTCCGCGCGCGCGACGCCATCGACGCCGAACTCCGTCCCCTGCTGGATACCGACAGCGCCACTCGTGAGCGACACCGCGTATGACCGATAGCACCGCCATTCCCCAGCCCGAACCGGCCCCCGGCGCCACGCCGCCGGACAAGTTCGAACTGCACTACCGACAGCAGCTGTCCGCGCTGATCGACGGCGAACTGCCGGCCGACGAGGCGCGCTTCGTGCTGCGCCGGCTGCAGCACGACGAGGAGCTGTCCGGTTGCCACGAACGCTGGCAGCTGTGCGGCGACATCCTGCGCGGCCGCGTGTGCGTACCGGCGCCGGCCGATTTCGGCGCGCGGGTGCGCCAGGCGGTGGCGGCCGAGGCGCAACACGCCGATGCGGCGCGCGCCGGCGACACCGTCGGCGGCCGCCGCGCCTGGCGCTGGGGCGGCAGTGCGGCGCTGGCGGCATCGGTCGCCGCGATCGCCTTGTTCATGGCCCGCGAGCGCCTGCCCGAGACGGCGCCGGCGCCCGCGACGCAGGTCGCCAGCAGCGCGGCTCCTGCTTCCGCCGCGCCTGCGGCCCCGACGGCCGTCGCGCAGGTGCCGGCACCGACGCCGACGCCGACGCCGGCCGATCCGCAGGGCGATCTCGGTGCGGCGGTCGCCGCGGCGCCGGCGGTGGCCATCGCCGCCACCCGGCGCCAGGACGCCGCCGCCCGCCGCGGCGCGACCCGCACCCAGCAGGCCGCGCGCAGCAGCGCCGCGCGTGCGGCCGAGCCGGCGCGCGCGATCGCCGCCGCCACGCCGCCGCGGCCCACGCCTGTGTCGCCGCTCGCGCCGACGGCGGCCGGGCAGGTGGTCGCGCAGCAGCATGCCGGCGATCCGTTCGCGCACCAGCCTGCTCCGTTGCAGGCGCGCCCCTGGCCGCGCTCGACGCTGGCGCCGGCCGCGTCCGGCGGCGCGTTCACCGCCAGTTTCCCGCGCCAGGGCGCAGCGGCGGCGTTCTATCCGTTCGAGCCGCGACTGCCGGCCGACGCGGCGTCCGAATCGTCGCCACACCCTTGAAGCCAGGCGTCGGCCGAAGCCCGTGCTTCGCTCCGGCGCGCGGCGCCCGCGGCACCGCCGCGGTGTTCCTTTCCTTTCCCGAACCGGAGGCTCGCGTCCGATGACTCACCGTATCCGCAACCATCTGCTGGGCATGTTGGCCCTGACCTTGCCGCTGGCCGCCTGCGCGCAGCAGCCCGAGTCGGCCGCGCCGGCCGCCGCGGCCGCGCCGGCCGCGCGCGCAGCGCCCGCGCCGCAGCTGGTCGCCGGCCTGCCCGATTTCACCAACCTGGTCGAACAGGTCGGGCCGGGCGTGGTCAACGTCGAAACCACGATCAGCCGCAAGGCCGCGGCGGCCGCGCGCGGTGGCGGCGGCATGCCCGACGATGCGCAGATCCCGGAGTTCTTCCGCCGCTTCTTCGGGCCGGGCGGGATGCCGGGTCAGCCGGGGATGCCCGGCCAGGTGCCGGACGAGGACGACGACGGCGGCCCCAGCGGCCGCTCGATGGGTTCGGGCTTCATCATCTCAGCCGACGGCTACGTGCTGACCAACCACCACGTGGTCGACGGCGCCAGCGAGGTCAAGGTCAAGCTGACCGACCGCCGCGAGTTCACCGCCAAGGTGGTCGGCAGCGACCAGCAGTACGACGTGGCGCTGCTGAAGATCGACGGCAAGAACCTGCCGACGGTGCGCGTGGGCGATTCCAACGTGCTCAAGCCCGGGCAGTGGGTGGTGGCGATCGGCTCGCCGTTCGGCCTGGACCATTCGGTCACCGCCGGCATCGTCAGCGCCACCGGGCGCAGCAACCCGTACGCCGACCAGCGCTACGTGCCCTTCATCCAGACCGACGTGGCGATCAACCAGGGCAATTCCGGCGGCCCGCTGCTCAACACCCGCGGCGAAGTGGTCGGCATCAACTCGCAGATCTTTTCCGCGTCGGGCGGCTACATGGGCATCAGCTTCGCGATCCCGATCGACCTGGCGATGAGCGCGGTCGAGCAGATCAAGAAGACCGGCAAGGTCAGCCGCGGCATGCTCGGCGTGACCATGCAGCCGAACATCAGCGACGTCGAGGCCAAGGGCCTGGGCCTGACCGACACCCGCGGCGCGCTGGTCAACGGCGTGCAGCCGGGCAGCGGCGCGGCCAAGGCCGGGATCGAGCCGGGCGACTTCATCGTTGCCTTCAACGGGCAGAAGATCAACACGCGCGAGGACCTGCCGCCGCTGGTGGGCATGCTGCCGCCGGGCAGCAAGGCGCGCGTCACCGTGATCCGCGACGGCAAGCCGCGCGACATCAGCGTGACCCTGAGCGAGCTCAGCGACGACGGCGCGGCCATGGGCCAGCAGCTGCCCGGCCGCGGCGGTGCGGCGCCGGCGCCGCAGGCCGCCGAGAGCAGCGCGCTGGGCATCAGCGTGGAGGAGATCCCGGCGCCGGTGCGGCAGAAGCTCGGGCTGCGCGCCGACGAAGGCGTGCAGGTGGCGCAGGTGAGCCGCGCGGTGGCGAGCAAGTCGCAGCTGCGCCCGGGCATGATCGTGCTGCAGGTCGGGCGCACCCCGGTGTCCAGCGCGGCGCAGTTCCAGAAACTGACCGCCGGCGCGAAGAAGGGCGACGTGGTGATGCTGCTGGTGCGCGCGCCGGGCAGCCCGGCCAGCCAGTTCGTCGCGATCAGCGTCGACTGAACCGCCGCGCCAGGTGCCGCCAACGACGGTCAGCGAACCCCGGTTCGCTGGCCGTCTTTGATTTCATTGGGTTTTCCTGCGCGGCGCCGCAGCCAGGTACGCACGTGCGATGGCCGGGCCAGCGCAGGCCTCCGCTTCGCTCCGGGCATGCGATAATGGCCCGTTATCCTGACGACGGTCCTGGCCGCCGCCCACCTCATGTCCTCTGATTCGATGCGGAACATCCGCAATTTCTCCATCATCGCCCACGTCGACCACGGCAAATCGACCCTGGCCGATCGCATCATCCAGCTCTGTGGCGGCCTGCAGGCGCGCGAGATGGAAGCGCAGGTGCTCGATTCCAACCCGATCGAGCGCGAGCGCGGCATCACCATCAAGGCCCAGTCGGTGTCCTTGCCGTACACGGCCAAGGACGGGCAGGTGTACCAGCTGAACTTCATCGACACCCCCGGCCACGTCGACTTCAGCTACGAAGTCAGCCGCTCGCTGGCCGCCTGCGAGGGCGCGCTGCTGGTGGTCGACGCCGCGCAGGGCGTGGAAGCGCAGTCGGTGGCCAACTGCTACACCGCGGTGGAGCAGGGCCTGGAAGTGGTGCCGGTGCTCAACAAGATCGACCTGCCCACCGCCGACATCGCCCGCGCCAAGGCCGAGATCGAGGCGGTGATCGGCATCGACGCCGAGGACGCGGTGGCGGTCAGCGCCAAGACCGGCCTCAACGTGGACCTGGTGCTGGAAGCGATCGTGCATCGCATCCCGCCGCCGAAGCCGCGCGACACCGACAAGCTGCAGGCGCTGATCATCGACTCGTGGTTCGACAACTACCTGGGCGTGGTCTCGCTGGTGCGGGTGATGCAGGGCGAGATCAAGCCGGGCAGCAAGATCCTGGTGATGTCCACCGGCCGCACCCACCTGGTCGACAAGGTGGGCGTGTTCACCCCCAAGCGCAAGGAACTGCCCGCGCTGGGCGCCGGCGAAGTGGGCTGGATCAACGCCTCGATCAAGGACGTGCACGGCGCGCCGGTCGGTGACACCCTGACCCTGGCCGCCGACCCGGCGCCGCATGCGCTGCCCGGCTTCCAGGAAATGCAGCCGCGCGTGTTCGCCGGCCTGTTCCCGGTCGATGCCGAGGACTACCCGGACCTGCGCGAGGCGCTGGACAAGCTGCGCCTCAACGACGCGGCGCTGCGCTTCGAGCCGGAGAGTTCCGAGGCGATGGGCTTCGGCTTCCGCTGCGGCTTCCTCGGCATGCTGCACATGGAGATCGTGCAGGAGCGGCTGGAGCGCGAGTACAACCTCAACCTGATCTCGACCGCGCCGACCGTGGTCTACGAGGTGCTCAAGACCGACGGCAGCGTGATCCCGATGGACAACCCGTCCAAGCTGCCGCCGCTGAACAACGTGGAGGAGATCCGCGAGCCGATCATCCGCGCCAACATCCTCACCCCGCCGGACTACGTCGGCAACATCATCACCCTGTGCGAGGAAAAGCGCGGCAGCCAGATCGGCATCAACTACCTGGGCAGCCAGGTGCAGATCAGCTACGAGCTGCCGATGGCCGAGGTGGTGCTGGATTTCTTCGACAAGCTCAAGTCGGTGTCGCGCGGCTACGCTTCGCTGGACTACCACTTCCTGCGCTTCGACGCCGGCCCGTTCGTGCGCGTGGACACGCTGATCAACGGCGACAAGGTCGATGCGCTGTCGATCATCGTGCACCGCAGCCATGCCGACCGGCGCGGCCGCGAGCTGTGCGAGAAGATGAAGGAACTGATCCCGCGGCAGATGTTCGACGTGGCGATCCAGGCCGCGGTCGGCTCGCAGATCATCTCGCGCAGCACGGTCAAGGCGATGCGCAAGAACGTGCTGGCCAAATGCTATGGTGGCGACGTTTCGCGCAAGAAGAAGCTTCTGGAAAAGCAGAAGGAAGGCAAGAAGCGCATGAAGCAGGTCGGCCGCGTGGAGATCCCGCAGGAAGCCTTCCTGGCTGTGCTGCAGATGGATAAGTAGCCGGGATTGGGGATTCGGGATTGGGGATTGGCAGAGCGCAAGCCTGTCCGATGTCCCGCTTAAGCCGAATCCCCTCATCCCCAATCCCGAATCCCGTTCCGAAGGAACAAGCAAGAATGAAATGGTTTGAAATCGCGCTGGTGGTCCTGACCTTCGCCACCGGCATCATCTGGTTGCTGGACAAGCTGTTCTTCGCCAAGCGCCGCGCCGCGCGCGCCGGCCTGCTGGACACCGAGCCGGTGCTGGTCGACTACTCGCGGGCGTTCTTCCCGGTGCTGGCGGTGGTGCTGATCCTGCGCAGCTTCATCGCCGAGCCGTACAAGATTCCGTCCAGTTCGATGATGCCGAACCTGCTGGTCGGCGATTTCATCCTGGTCAACAAGTTCGCCTACGGCTTCCGCCTTCCGATCACCAACCAGAAGGTGATCCCGACCAGCGAGCCCAAGCGCGGCGACGTGGTGGTGTTCAAGCCGCCGCACAAGCCGGACGAGAACTGGATCAAGCGCGTCATCGGCCTGCCCGGCGACCGCATCGGCTTCCACGGCGATACCCTGTACATCAACGGCGCGCCGATGAAGTACCAGGTCCGCGGCGAGTACGTGGGCAAGGGCAAGGGCGCGGAGATGACCGGGTCCACGCTGCTCACCGAATACCTGCCGGGCCGCACCCACACCGAACTGGAATGGGTCGACCGCAACAATCCGGCCGGCCAGGGCGACTGGGTGGTGCCGGCGGGGCAGTATTTCGTGATGGGCGATAATCGCGACAATAGCGAGGACAGCCGCTTCTGGACCCAGACCCACTTCCTGCCCGAGGAGAACCTGCGCGGCAAGGCGTTCCTGGTCTGGCTCAATTGCGAAGGGTGGTTCTGCAGCGGCAGTTTCGATCCCTCGCGGATCGGGACCGGCATCCAGTGATTTCTGGCGTAAGGGGAAACGCGATGAAGCACAAGCAAAGTGGCATGACGTTGACGTCGTTCGTGATCGTGCTGGCGGTGGTCGGGTTCTTCGCCTACATCGGCATGAAGCTGTTCCCGATGTACATGGAGTACTACGCGGTGCGCTCGGCGATGAAGGGCCTGGCCGCCGAGGCGGGCAGCGCCGACATGGATCCGGCGCAGGCGAAGATGCTGTTGTTCCGCCGCCTGGACATCAACAACTCCGACAACGTGACGCCGGACGACGTCAAGTTCGACCGCATGGACAATGGCTGGAAGATGCACGTGGTCTACGAAGTGCGCAAGCCGCTGGTCGCCAACCTGGACGTGGTCGGCAAGTTCGACATCACCCAGGACCTGACGACGCGCGGTGGCGAGTAAGACCATCCAACGCGGCGACCGGATCGGTCACCGCTTCGCCGACCCGCAGCTGCTGGCGCAGGCGCTGACCCATCGCAGCGCCGGCGCGCCGCACAACGAGCGGCTGGAATTCCTCGGCGACAGCATCGTCAACCAGCTGATCGCCGAGGCGCTGTACCGGCGTTGGCCCAAGGCCGACGAAGGTGCGCTGACCCGCGCCCGCGCCGAGCTGGTGCGCGAGGCCTCGCTGGCCAGCATCGGCCGCCAGCTGGAACTGGGCGAGCGGCTGACGCTGGGGCCGGGCGAAATGAAATCCGGCGGGCATCGCCGCGATTCGATTCTGGCCGACGCGGTCGAGGCGGTGGTCGCCGCGATTTACCTGGACGCCGGGTTCGAGGCCTGCCGTGCGGTCATCCTGCCCTGGTTCGAGACGGCGCTGGCCGCACTGCCGGTGGGCAAGGCCGAGAAGGATGCCAAGACCCGCCTGCAGGAATGGCTGCAGGCGCGGCAGCGCAGCCTGCCGGCCTACGAGCTGATCAGCGAAACCGGCGACGACCACGCCAAGCTATTCCGGGTACGCTGCGTACTCGCCGAGCCTGCCCTCGTCACCGAGGGCGAGGGCACCTCGCGACGGCTGGCCGAACAACAGGCCGCCGCCGCCGCCATCGAGCAACTGGATTCGAGCAAGTGAACGAGCAAGCGCCTCCTTACCGCAGCGGCAGCGTGGCCGTGATCGGCCGCCCCAACGTGGGCAAGTCCACCCTGACCAACGCCCTGGTGGGCGCCAAGGTCAGCATCGTCTCCAACCGCCCGCAGACCACACGGCACCGCCTGCTGGGCATCGCCAGCTTCCCGGAAGGGCAGTTGGTGCTGGTCGACACGCCCGGCCTGCACCGCGAGCAGAAGCGCGCGATGAACCGGGTCATGAACCGCGCCGCGCGCGGCTCGCTGGAAGGCGTGGACGCCGGCCTGCTGGTGATCGAAGCCGGGCGCTGGGACGACGAGGATACGCTGGCGTTCAACGTGCTCAGCGATTCCGGCATCCCGGTGGTGCTGGTGGTGAACAAGGTCGACCGGCTCAAGGACAAGACCGCGCTGCTGCCGTTCCTGCAGCAGGTCAGCGAGGGCCGCAGCTTCGCCGCGGTGCATCCGATCTCCGCGCTCAAGCGCAAGGGCCTGGAAGCGCTGGTGCGCGACCTGCTGGCGCTGGTGCCGGAAGCCCCGGCGATGTTCGGCGAGGACGAGATCACCGACCGCAGCCAGCGCTTCCTGGCCGGCGAACTGGTGCGCGAACAGCTGATGCGCCAACTCGGCGAAGAACTGCCGTACGCGACCACGGTGGAGATCGAACGCTTCGCCGAGGACGGCGCGCTGCTGCGCATCGGCGCGGTGATCTGGGTCGAGCGCGAAGGCCAGAAGGCGATCGTGATCGGCAAGGGCGGCACCCGCCTGAAGGACATCGGCGCCAAGGCCCGGCAGCAGATGGAGCGCCTGTTCGGCGCCAAGGTCTTCCTGGAGACCTGGGTGCGCGTGCGCGAAGGCTGGTCGGACGACGAGGCAGCGCTGAAGGCGTTTGGGTACGGGGAGTGAAGCCGGGACCAGGGGCCGGGGACCGGGGACCCGGGAAAAGCGGCGCGGCGGCGGCTGAAAGAGGTTGAGGAACGGCGATGCGGGGCATGTCTTGATGATCGGACTCTCTACCAGCATCGCGGCGCTTGGATTGATCGAGTCGAAACGTGTGCTTCTTCAGCACGCAGGCCCTGCTTTTGCCTTGGCTTTTGCCGGGTCCCCGGTCCCCGGTCCCCGGTCCCGACTCCACGCGTGCTGATAGAACACGAACCCGCCTTCGTCCTGCACGCGCGCCCCTGGCGCGAGACCAGCCTGCTGGTCGAGGTGCTGAGCGCGCGGTACGGGCGGCTGGGCCTGCTGGCGCGGGGCGTGCAGGGGCCGAGGAATCAGCCCTTGCGCGCCGCGCTGCAGCCGCTGCAGTCGATCCGTTTCAGCGCGCAGCGGCGCGGCGAGCTGGGCCAGCTGCGTGCCGCCGAGGCGCTGGACACGGCGCCGCGCCTGAGCGGGGACGGCATGCTCGCCGGGTTCTACATCAACGAACTGACTCTGCGCCTGGCGCCGCGCGACGATCCGGCGCCGGACCTGTACCTGGCCTACGCGCGGGTGCGCGCGCGGCTAGGCGCGGAGGCGCCGCTGGCGTGGACGCTGCGCTGCTTCGAACGCGACCTGCTGGATGCGCTGGGCGTCGGCTTCGACCTGCGCCACGACGGCGACGGCGACCCGATCGACCCGGCCGCGCGCTACGTGCTGGACGCCGAACACGGCCCGCGTCGCCTGTTGAGCGACCGCGGCCACGACCAACGCAGCGGCATGGCCACCGGCCGCGCGCTGCTGGCGCTGGCCGCCGACGAGATGCCGGTGGCCGAGGACCTGCCCGGCCTGCGCCGCGGCATGCGCGTGGTGCTGCTGCACCACTTGGGCGGGCGCGGCCTGAAGTCGTGGGAGATGTTGGAGGATCTGGCGAGGGCGGGGCGGAGATCGGGACCGGGGACCGGGGACCGGGGACCCGTGGAGCAGGGACTGGGGACTGGGGACCAGGGACCCGTGGAGCCGGGACCAGGGACCGGGGACCGGGGACCGGGAACCGCGGAGTCCGTGGACGGCGGCATGCGGGACTGAGCGGAAGAAAATTCAGGGCGGCGGCTCGCGGATGCAGCCGCGCTCTGGCGCTGGATGGCATTGGCAAAGACACGCCAGATGTTCCCGTCCACCAGTCACGGCTCCGGCTTCATCGCAACGCCGCCGCGGTTTACGCACGCCGGGAAGGCACACGGCAAGCAGGCCAGGCTGTTCCGGGTCCCCGGTCCCTGGTCCCCGGTCCCGACACTCCTAATGCAACAACGCCGCCACAGCCTCGCTGAACTGGTTGCGCGCCTGCGACGACGCCGGATCGCCCTGCAGCTGGCGCACCGCGCGCGCCAGCCGGGCGGCGCCGACGAAGCCGCAGCTGGCCTGCAGCCGGTGCAGGTGGTTGCGCACGGCCTGTTCGTCGCTGAGCTGCAGCGCCGAGGCGACCGCATCGCGGGTGCCGGGCAATTCGGCCAGGAACAGTTCGCGCAGCGCGATCAGGTGCGAGCGTTCGCCGTTGAGCGCGACCAGCGCGGTGGTCTCGTCCCAGTCCACCGCCGCTTCCGCCGCGCTCGGCGCGGTGCCGACGCGGCCGCGGACCAGCAGCCGGCGCACGGCCTGCAGCAGGCGTTCGGGACTCAGCGGTTTCAGCAGCACTTCGGCGAAGCCGGCGCCGAGCAGGCGCTCGCGGACCGAGTCGCTGGCATCGGCGGTGTGCGCCAGCGCCAGGGTGCCGGGGCGCAGCCGTTGCAGCCGCTGCAGCAGGTCGGCGCCGTTGCCGTCGGGCAGGTTGGCGTCGATCAGCCACAGGGCGTGTTCCTGGGTCTGTGCGCTGGCCAGTGCGGCGGAGACGGTGTCGGCCAGATCGACCTGCGCTGGCAGGGATTCCAACGTCACTTGCAAAAACGCGCGACTGATCGGGTCGTCCTCGACCAGCAAAAGTCGCGTCACAGGGTCCTGGGTCGATGCCATCCTTATGCCTCCATGCGGCCTGGGCGTATCTTAGCGGCTGCGACGATGCGTCGCATCACTTTGCGCCGCCGCCGCCGCGTCCGCAAGCGGGCGTCCCTGACGGTCGGATCTGCAGCCGCATCGGGATAGCCACGGCGAGGCGACGGCCGCGCTCGAACGCGTACGCGGCGGCATCCGCGCACGTGCCCAGGAACGCCCTGGCGACCCGGACGCATCGGCAGGCCCTGGCGCATCTGCGACAATAGCCGCCCTTTTCCGCCCGCAGCCTGCCGCCACGTGGCCCGATCCAGAAAACGCCTCGACCGCACCCCGTTCCAGACCGAGATCGCCGACCTCAGCCACGACGGCCGCGGCGTCGCCCGCCCCGAAGGCGAGGGCGGCAAGGTCGCCTTCGTCGCCGGCGCGCTGCCGGGCGAGACGGTCCTCGCCGAACCCACCGCGCGCAACCGCCATTTCGACGAGGCGCGCACCCTGCAGGTGCTGCAGGCCTCGCCGCAGCGGGTGCAGCCGCGCTGCCCGCACTTCGGGGTCTGCGCCGGCTGCGTGCTGCAGCACCTGGCCGAGGACCAGCAGATCCTGGCCAAGCAGCGGGTGCTGACCGACAACATGGAGCGGATCGGCCACGTGACCCCGCAGACGGTGCTGCCGGCGCTGTCCGGCGAGCCCTGGGGCTACCGGCGCAAGGGCCGTTTCTCGGTGCGCCGGGTGGAGAAGAAGGACAAGACCCTGGTCGGCTTCCGCGAGCTCGATCCGCGCTTCGTCGCCGACCTGTCGGTGTGCCACACGGTGATCCCGCAGATCGGCTTCAAGGTCAGCGCGCTGGCCGAACTGGTCGAGAGCCTGGACGGCAAGCGCGACATCCCGCAGATCGAATTCATCGCCGGCGACGCCGCAGTGGCGCTGACCTTCCGTCACATGCAGCCGCTCAGCGCGCGCGACCAGGCGGCGCTGGTCGCCTTCGCCCAGGCGCACGATTTCGCCATCTTCCTGCAGCCCGGCGGCGTGGACACGGTGCATCCGCTGTACCCGCAGGAGGTGCCGCTGTCGTTCCGGCTGCCGCAGTGGGACGTGGAGCTGGCGTTCCGGCCGCTGGACTTCATCCAGGTCAACGCCTCGCTCAACCAGAAGATGATCGCGCACGCGCTGGCGTTGCTCGACGCGCAGCCCGGCGATCGCGTGCTCGACCTGTTCTGCGGGCTGGGCAACTTCACCCTGCCGCTGGCGCGCACGGTGCGTGAAGTGGTGGGCGTGGAAGGCGATGCCGGACTGGTGGCGCGGGCGCGCGACAACGCGCAGCGCAACGGCCTGGACAATGCGCAGTTCCACGCCGCCGACCTGACCCAGGACCAGCGCCAGGCGCCATGGATGCGGCAGGGCTTCGACAAGCTGCTGCTCGATCCGCCGCGCTCCGGCGCGATCGAAGTGTTGCGGCAGCTGCCGTTGGACAGCTTCCAGCGCATCGTCTACGTCAGCTGCCACCCCGGCTCGCTGGCGCGCGACGCCGGCTACTTGGTCAACGAGCAGGGCTTCGTGCTGAAGGCCGCCGGCGCTATGGACATGTTCCCGCATACGGCGCATGTGGAGAGTATTGCGGTGTTTGAGAAGCCGGGATTGGGGATGACCAGCCGTTCGGCTGTGGAAAGCCGGGAATAGGGATTCGTAACAGCGGCGTCTGTGCGCTGGCTTATGCTTTCCCGATTCTCCTTTCCCGATTCCCCATTCCCATGCCCATCGAAATCGAACGCAAATTCCTCGTCACCGGCGACGGCTGGCGCGCCGCGGCGCACCGGGTGATCCCGATGGCGCAGGGCTACATCAACGATCAGGCGGCGATGGACAGCGGTGCGCAGAAGGCGTCGGTGCGGGTGCGCATCCAGGGCGAGGAGGCGTTCCTCAACCTCAAGTCGCGCGCGCTCGGGCATACCCGCCAGGAGTTCGAGTATCCGCTGCCGCTGGACGATGCGCGCGCGCTGCTGGCGCTGTGCGTGGGCGGGCTGATCGACAAGCGCCGGCATCTGGTGCAGCACCAGGGCCATCTGTGGGAGGTGGACGAGTTCCTCGGCGACAACGCCGGGCTGGTGGTCGCCGAGATCGAACTGGGCAGCGCCGACGAAGCCTTCGCCAAGCCCGACTGGATCGGCGCCGAAGTCACCGACGACGCGCGCTACTACAACCTGGCGCTGGCCTCGCATCCGTTCACTCAGTGGCCGGGATTCGGGATTGGGGATTAGGGATTCGCAAAAGCGGGCCGCGTGCGGCGATCGGGTTTATGCTTTTGCGAATCCCTAATCTCGAATCCCGAATCCCTGCCCTATGCGCCTCGACATCTGGTCCGACGTGGTCTGCCCCTGGTGCTGGATCGGCAAGCGCCGGCTGCAGCAGGGCATCGCGGCGCTTGGCGCGGACGCGCCGGCGCTGGAGATCCATTGGCATCCGTACCTGCTCGATCCCGATGCCGGCACCGAGCCGGTGCCGCTGCGCGAGGCCTATGAAGCCAAGTTCGGGGGCGCCGCGCGCACCGAGCAGATCCTGGCGCAGACCCAGGCCACCGCGCGCGCCGAGGGCCTGCCGTTCGATTTCGACCGCGGCCAGGTGCGGGTGACCACGCTGCCCGCACACCGGCTGCTGTGGCTGGCCGGGCGCGAGGGCGATGCCGAGGCGGTGGCCGAGGCGCTGTTCCATGCGCATTTCGCCGAGGGGCGCAACCTGGCCGAGACAGACACGCTGATCGAGGCCGGCGCCGCCGGCGGGCTGCCTGCGGCGCGCGTGCGGGCGCTGCTGGACGGCGACGAGGGCCTGGCCGAGATCCAGGCGCAGTTGCAGCAGGCGCAGGCGATGGGCATCCGCGCGGTGCCGACCTACGTCATCGACGGCCGCCACGCGATCCAGGGCGCACAGCCGCCGGAAGCGTTCGCCGAAGCCCTGCGCGGCCTGCTGCCGCAGGTGTCCGCCGCGGACCGGGACTGCGGCCCCGACGGCTGCGCGGTGTAGGCCTGCGACGCTGCGGCGACCTGCGGTGCATAGCGCACCGCCAGGCCTGGGCCGCGGCACGCCAATGCCTCGACCTGTCGCCGACGCCGGCATCTGCGACAATGCCCGCCCAGGCGCACCGAACCGCGCTGGCAGGAGAATCCCCCGCATGCTCGCGATCGGCGTCGCCGGTACCGAACTCACCGCGCAGGAACGCGACTGGCTGCAGCACGACGCGGTGGCCGGCGTGGTCCTGTTCAAGCGCAATTTCGCCTCGCGCGCGCAGGTCGCCGAGCTGGCGGCGGCGATCCGTGCCGCGGCGGCGCGGCCGCAGCTGATCTGCGTGGACCAGGAAGGCGGCCGCGTGCAGCGCTTCCGCGACGGCTACAGCGCGCTGCCGCCGCTGCACGGCTTCGGCGCCTTGTATGCGCGCGACCGCGAGGCGGCGCTGGCGCTGGCCGAGCAGCACGCCTGGCTGATGGCCAGCGAGGTGCGCGCCAGCGGCGTGGACCTGAGTTTCGCCCCGGTGGTGGACCTGGCGCGCGGCAACCGCGCGATCGGCGACCGCGCCTTCAGCGACGATCCGCAGGTGGTGGCCGCGTTCACCGCCGCCTACGTGCGCGGCATGCACAGCGTCGGCATGGCTGCCACGCTCAAGCACTTCCCCGGCCATGGCACGGTGCTGGAAGACACCCACGTCGACAGCGCCGAGGATCCGCGCCCGCTCGAGCTGCTGCGCCAGGAAGACCTGGTCCCGTTCGCCGCCGGCATCGCCGCCGGCGCCGATGCGGTGATGATGGCGCACGTGGTGTATCCGCAGGTGGCGCCGGAACCGGCCGGCTACTCGCCGCGCTGGATCCAGCAGATCCTGCGCCAGGAACTGGGTTTCCGCGGCGTGGTGTTCTCCGACGACATCGGCATGGCCGCCTCGTTCGCCGCCGGCGGCGTCGCCGCGCGCGTGTCCGCGCACCTGGACGCCGGCTGCGACGTGGTCCTGGTCTGCCATCCCGAACTGGTGGAGGAGTCGCTGCAGGCCGTGCGCGACCGCCCGCTCAATACCGCCGCGCTGCTCGGCCTGATCGGCCGCGGCGCCCTCGGCTGGGACGGCCTGCTCGCCGATGCCCGCTACGGCCACACCCAATCCCACCTGCTCGCAACCTTCGGAAAAACCGCCTGATGTCCACTCTCACCATCGCCCAGGCCCTGGCCCAGGCCGACCTGCTGGTCGATCGTCCGCAACTCGACCAGGCCATCGCGCGCATGGCCGACGCCATCGCCGCCGACTACCGCGGCGAGATCCCGGTCTACCTGACCATCATGCACGGCGCGCTGCCGTTCGCCGGGCAACTGGCGCTGGAGCTGGGCGCGCGCGGCCAGGACCTGCAGCTGGATTACCTGCACGCCACCCGCTACCGCGGCGAGACCGTCGGCGGCGAACTGGTGTGGAAGCACCGCCCGGCCACCGCGCTGTACGGGCGCCGCGTGCTGCTGCTCGACGACATCCTCGACGAAGGCCTGACCCTGCTGGCGGTGCGCCAGTGGTGCCTGGAGCAGGGCGCCACCGACGTGCGCATCGCGGCGCTGACGGTCAAGCGCCACGATCGCTGCGTGGACGGCGTCAGCGCCGACTACGTGGGCGTGGACGTGCCGGACCGCTACGTGTTCGGCTTCGGCATGGACGTCAACGAAGCGCTGCGCAACCTGCCGGCGATCTACGCGATGAAGGAATAGCGCGCGCCGCAGGGCGCCGCTTCCTTCATGCGCGCCGGCCGTCGCGGCCGGCGCGCGCGCACGTTTCGATTCGAGGATCCGCATGGACAACATCGCACTGGCCGTGATCGGCGGCACCGGCGTCTACAAGCTCGCACAACTGGACGACGTGGAGACCCGCGAGGTCGACACGCGCTACGGCAGTCCGTCCGGCCCGGTGCGCATCGGCACGCTGCTCGGCCACCGGGTCGCGTTCCTGGCCCGCCATGGCGAAGGCCATTCGCTGCCGCCGCACAAGATCAACTACCGCGCAAACCTTGCGGCGTTGCAGCAAATCGGCGCCACCCGGGTGCTCGCGCTCAACACCGTCGGCGGCATCGGCGAGCGCTTCGGGCCGCGCGTGCTGGCCTGCCCGGACCAGCTGATCGACTACACCTGGGGCCGCATCTCCACGCTCAGCGAGGAGCCGGGCAGCGAGGTGCTGCACGTGGATTTCGGCCACCCGTATTCGCCGATGCTGCGCAGCAAGGTCCTGGCCGCCGCGCGCGTGACCGGCGCCGACGTGGTCGACGGCGGCTGCTACGGCGCCACCCAGGGGCCGCGGCTGGAAACGATTGCAGAGATCGCGCGGCTGCGCCGCGACGGCTGCGACCTGGTCGGCATGACCGGCATGCCGGAAGCGGGCCTGGCGCGCGAACTGGGCCTGGAATATGTGTGTCTGGCGATCGTGGCCAACTGGGCCGCCGGCTGCGGCGACGCGCAGGAGATCACCCTGGCCGAGGTGCTGGCGAACGTGGAGGCGGCGTCGGCGGGGCTGCCGGAGCTGATCGGCGAACTGGCGCGCGGGTGATTGTCTTCGCTGCTCAAGCTTTGCATACTCCGCCGGTGCGGGATGCCGCACAACCACCACCCATTCATTGCACAAGGTCTCGCATCACCATGCCGAACGGTACCGTCAAGTGGTTCAACGACGCCAAGGGATTTGGCTTTATTTCGCCGGAAGACGGCAGCGCCGATGTATTCGCGCACTTCTCCGCGATCAATTCCAAGGGCTTCCGCAGCCTGCAGGAAGGACAGCGTGTCAGCTACGACCTGACCCAGGGTCCGAAGGGCGCGCAGGCCTCCAATATTACGCCTGTCGAGTAAATTTCCTGCTCGGCTGAGCTGTTCTTGAGCCCCGCTTCGGCGGGGTTTTTTATGGACGCGATGCCGCTGCGGCATCGCCCGCGATCAGTGGATGCGATGAAGCAACGGATGCAGATCGGCATCGTCGGCTACGGCACGGCGGGCCAGGCCCTGGCGCTGCTGCTGGCGCGCGACGGCCATCGGGTGCAGGTGTTCGAACGCGCGCCGCAGCCGGGTCCGGTCGGCGCCGGTTTCCTGCTGCAGCCGACCGGGCTGCAGGTGCTGTGGCGGATCGGCCTGCTCGAGCAGGCGCTGGCGCATGGCGCGCCGGTGCGGCGCCTGTACGGCGAGACGCCGTGCGGCCGCGCGGTGATGGACATGCGTTACCGCGACCTGGATACGCGCCTGTTCGGCCTGGGCATGCAGCGCGGCGCGTTGTTCTCGCTGCTGGCGCAGGCCTGGGACGGCTACGCCGAACTGCAGCGCGACACGCACATCGTCGCCATCGACGATGGCCTGCGCCGGCTGCAGGACCAGCACGGGCGCTGGCATGGGCCGTTCGACCTGGTCATCGCCAGCGACGGTTCGGCCTCGGCGCTGCGCGCGCAGGTGCAGGGCACGCGCCTGGACCGGCTCTATCCGTGGGGCGCGCTGTGGTGCCTGCTGCCGCGCGGCGACTGGGCCTTCGCCGACGAACTGCGGCAGCGCTATGTGGCCGCGCGCAAGATGATCGGGCTGCTGCCGGTCGGTACCCGCCCGGGCGATCCCGAGCCGCGCATGAGTTTCTTCTGGAGCCTGCCCACCGCCGATTTCGACGCGTGGCAGACGCGCGGCATGGACGCGTGGCTGGACGAGGTCGCGCAGCTGTGGCCGCAGGCGCGCGAGCGCCTGGCGCAGGTGTGCGCGCCGGCGCAACTGGCGCGGGCCAGCTATCGCGACGCGGTGCAGCAGCGCTGGTATCGCGGCCGCCTGGTGCTGGCCGGCGACGCTGCGCATTCGATGAGTCCGCAACTGGGGCAGGGCGTCAACATGGCGCTGATGGATGCGTGGGTGTTGAGCGAAGCCTTGCGCGAAGCGCCGGACCTGGACGCGGCGCTGGCGCGCTACCAGGCGCAGCGCCATGCGCACGTGGCGGTGTACCAGTTCTGGAGCCGCTGGCTGACCCCGCTGTTCCAGTCCGAGCGCGACCTGGTGGCGCGCGTGCGCGACGTCGGCATGCTGCCGGCCGGGCGCATGCCCGGCGGCCGCGGGCACATGCTGCGCGTGCTCAGCGGCACCCAGCATGGCTGGTTCGGCAAGCTGGCGCTGGAGCCGGGATTCCTGCAGGCACTGGCGGAGGCACAGGCTGCGCCGGTGGCGGAACAACTGCCTTGAGCACGATGCCGCGGCGCCATCGCTTCCCTGTGGGAGGGACTTCAGTCCCGACGCGCTATCGGTAAAACGTCGGGACTGAAGTCCCTCCATCAGCGGGCAATCTGAGCCTCCAGGGCTCGCGCGTCACTCCACCGCCGCCGGCAAGGCCAGCGCCGCGCCTTCGACGCAGGCGACCAGGCGTTCGCCCGCATCCAGCACCGGCGCCACGCCGGCGGTGAACTGCGAGAACGCGGGCAGCACCGTCATCCGTTCGCGCAGCCAGAACGCCGGCCAGCGCGGGCGCAGCCCGGGCAGTTTCGCCAGCGGATGCAGATGCCCGCACAGCACGTGCAGCTGCGCGTGCGGCACTGGATCGTGGCGCAGCGCGAACGGGCCGTCCTCCACCTGTTCGCCGAGCAGCGCGATGTCCAGCCCCGCGCCGGCCAGCGCGCGGTCGTGGTTGCCGGCGATCGCGGCCACGCGCAGCTGCGGATGCGCATCGCGCCAGTCGTGCCAATGCTGTTGCCAGGCGGCCGCGGGCGCGGCGCCGTGCAGCACGTCGCCGAGGATCCACAGTTCCTGCGCGGCCTGCGCCTGCACCAATGCGGCGAGGCGTTGCAGGTCCAGCGCTGTGCCGCCGCTGGGCAGGCCGATGCCGGCGCGGCGGAACACATCGGCCTTGCCCAGGTGCAGGTCGGCGATCAGCAGCCGCCGGCGCGCCGGCCAGTACAGCGCGCGCTCGCCGAGCAGCGCCATCGGCTCGCCGGCCAGGGTCCAGGCCAGCTCAGCGCGCATGGCGTCGTTCCAGCTGCGCGGCGGCGCGCATCACCCGCGCCTTCCAGTCCTCGGTGCTGAGCTGCCCGCGGATGCTCTCGGCCCACAGCGGGAACGACAGCGGGGTCAGGCTGCGCGGCGTGCGCAGGGCCAGTTCGCGCGCGGCGCAGTCGTGCAGGGTGGCGGCGAGCCGGGTCAGCTCCATCTCGCCCTGCAGCACTTCGCGCTCGGCCTGCGCCAGCAACAGATGCTCCGGATCGAAGCGGCTCAGCACGTCGTACAGCAACCCGCTGGAGGCCTGCAGCTGGCGCAGGCTGCGCGGCGTGCCGCCAGGCAGGCTCGGCGGCAGCAGGCCGGACACGCGCGCGATCTCGCGGAACTGGCGCCGCGCCAGTTCGCCCAGGTTGAGGCTTTCGCGCAGGTCCTCGAACAGATGCTCGGGGCTGAGCAAGGCGCGCAGCAGCGCTTCGTCGATCGCCACTTCCTGCGCCGGCGACAGCACCAGGCCGTAGTCGTTGGCGGCGAAGCTGAAGGTGTTGCGTTGGTGCCGGCCCCAGCGCAGCGCCAGCAGCGCGGCCAGGCCTTCGTGCACCTGGCGCCCGGCGAACGGATACACGAACACGTGGCGGCCATCGCGGGCGCGCACGCTTTCCACCAGCAGCCGCTGCGGCGACGGCAGCGCCGACAACGCGCGCTGCAGGCCGAGCAACGGCGCCAACGCGCGCAGTTCCTCCTCGCCGCGCGGCTCGGCGAACACCGCTTCCACTTCATGCGCCAGCGCCGAGGACAGCGGCATGCGTCCGCCCATCCATTTCGGCACGCTGCCGTCGCCGCCCTTGGCCAGGCGCACGTAGGCGGTCATGTCTTCCAGCCGCACCAGCTCCAGCAGGCGCCCGGCGAACTGGAAGCGGTCGCCGCGGCGCAGGCGACCGACGAACTGCTCCTCCACCGCGCCGAGCCGGCCGCCGCGCAGGAAGCGCACCGCGACGCTGCCGTCGCTGGTGATGGTGCCGATCGACAGGCGGTGGCGCAGCGCGATGCGGCGGTCGTGCACGCGGTACACGCCGTCGTCGTCGCGCACCACCTTGCGATAGTCCGGGTACTGCGCCAGCGCGCGGCCGCCCTGCACGACGAACTCCAGCACCGCGTTCCAGGTGGGCGCATCGAGCGCGGCGAACGCGGCGGTGCCGCGCACTTCGGCCAGTAGCGCGTCGGCGTGGAAGCCGCCGCCCAGCGCGCAGCTCACGCAATGCTGCGCCAGCACGTCCAGCGACAGCCGCGGGGACGGACGCGATTCGATGCGGCCGTGGGCGATGGCGCGGCGCGCGGCGGCGTATTCGACCAGTTCTAGCGCGTGCGTGGGCACGCACAGCACATGGCCGGCCTCGCCGGGCCGGTGCTTGGCGCGGCCGGCGCGCTGCAGCAGCCGCGCCACGCCTTTCGGGCTGCCGATCTGCAGCACCTGGTCGACCGCCGGGAAGTCCACGCCCAGGTCCAGGCTGGAAGTGGCGACCACGCAACGCAGGCTGCCGTCGCGCAGGCCCTGCTCGGCGGCGCTGCGCAGCGCCGGGTCCAGCGAGCCGTGGTGCAGGGCCAGCGTGTGCGTGTCCTCCGGCCACACCGAGTCCAGCGCCTGGTGCCACAGTTCGGCCTGCGCGCGGGTGTTGGTGAACAGCAGGCTGGTGCGCACCGCGAACAGTTTTTCCAGCACCCGCGGCAATTGCGCCAGGCCCAGATGGCCGGCCCAGGGGAAGCGCTCGCCGCTGGCCGGGGCCAGCGTTTCCAGGGTCAGCGTGCGCGGCTTGACCCCGGCCACGATCGGCGCATCCGGCACGTGCGGCAGCAGCACGTCGCGCGCTTCGTCCAGATTGCCCAGCGTGGCCGACAGGCCCCAGGTGCGCAGTGCCGGCGCCCAGGCGCGCAATCGCGCCAGACACAATTGCAGCAGCACGCCGCGCTTGTTGCCGAGCAGTTCGTGCCATTCGTCGACGATCACGCAGCGCAGCGTCGCCAGCTGCGGCGCGGTGTCCGGATAGGACAGCAGCAGCGCCAGCGATTCGGGCGTGGTCACCAGCACGTCGAGCTTGCCGCTGCGCGCCAGGCGCTTGTCGCGCGCGCTGGCGTCGCCGGTGCGCAGGCCGATCTTCCAGTCCAGGCCCAGCGCTTCTGCCGGTTCGCGCAACGCGCGCAAGGTGTCGGCGGCGAGCGCGCGCAGTGGGGTGATCCACAGCACTTTCAGGTCGCGCTGCGCTTGCCGGCGCGACCTCGGTGCCGACGCGGTCTTGTCTGCAGCGGCTGCCTTCGCGCGCCGCGGCCGCTTGTCTGCCGCCGCCTGCCGCGCGGCCTGTTCGCGCAGGCCTTCCAGCAGCGGGCCGCCGAACGCAGCCAGGGTCTTGCCGCTGCCGGTGGGCGTATGCAGCAGGCCCGAGCCGTCATCCAGATAGTGGCGCCAGAGTTCGCGCTGGAACGGCAGCGGTTGCCAGCCCTGTGCGGCGAACCACGCGTACAGCGGCGCATCGGCCGGGCGCTTGCGCACCTGCGGCGGCGTCATCGCGCCAGCGCCTGCAGCGTGGCCAGCCGGTCGGCCTCGGCGAACGGCTTGTCGTGGCGCCAGCGCAGGATGCGCGGGAAGCGCACTGCGATGCCGGACTTGTGCCGGCTGCTCTTGTTCACCGCCTCGAAGCCGAGTTCGAACACGTGGTACGGCGTCACCGCGCGCACCGGGCCGAAGCGCTCGGTGGTGTGCGCGCGGATCCAGCGGTCCAGGGCCAGGATCTCGCTGTCGTCCAGGCCCGAATACGCCTTGGCCACCGGCACCAGTTGCTCGCCGTCCCACAGTCCGAAGGTGTAGTCGGTGTACAGCGTGCTGCGGCGGCCGTGGCCGGCCTGCGCGTACAGCAGCACCGCGTCGATGGTCAGCGGTTCGATCTTCCACTTCCACCAGTCGCCGCGGCGGCGCCCCGACTGATAGGGCGAGGAGGCGCGCTTGAGCATCAGCCCTTCCACACCGCGTTCGCGCGCCTGCTCGCGCAGCGTCGCCGCCGCCTCCCAGCTCGCGGCCTGCACCTGCGGCGACAGCACGATGCGCGGATCGGCATGCGCGTCGAGCAGGGCCTGCAGTTGCGCGCGGCGCTGCGCCAGCGGCTGTTCGCGCAGGTCGATCCCGTCCAGTTCCAGCAGGTCATAGGCGAGCACCCGCGCCGGCGTATCGGCCAGCGTCTTGGCGCCGGGCTTGCGCCGCTGGATGCGGGTCTGCAGTGCGGTAAACGGCAGCGGCGCGGCGTCGCCATCGCGCCAGCCGAGCAGTTCGCCGTCGATCACCGCATCGCGCGGCAGCGTCGCCGCCGCCGTTTCGATCTCGGGGAAACGGCCGTCCAGGCGTTCCTCGCCGCGCGACCACAGTGCCACTTCGCCAGCGCGGCGGATCAGCTGCAGGCGGATGCCGTCCCATTTCCATTCCAGTTGCCAGTCGTCGATCGCGCCCAGCGTGGCGGCGTCGTTTTCCAGCGGCGAGGCCAGGAAGAACGGGTAGGGCTGCTGGCGGTCGCTGGCCAGTACCTCGTGCGAGAGCAGGTCTTCCAGTGCGGCCGGGGTCGGCGACCACGCGCCGAGCATGCGCTGGGCGATGCGCGCGATGTCGATGCCCGACATCGCCGCCAGCGCCTGCTGCACCAGCCGCTGCGACACGCCCACGCGCAGCGCGCCGGTCAGCAGCTTGTTGAACAGCAGGCGCTCGTCGAAATCCAGGCTGCGCCAGCCGGCGAGCACCGCGGCGTGGCGCGCGGCCTCGTCCTGCGCGGCCACCGGCAGCAGGCGCTCTTCGATCCAGTCGCGCAGCGGCGCCGGATCGGAGGCTTCGGCTGGATCGTCGAGCAACAGGGTCAGGGTTTCGGCGAGGTCGCCGACGTGGTCGTAGCTGTCGTCGACCAGCCAGCCGGGCAGGCCGCTTTCCTGCGCGATCCACTCGCGCAGTTCGCGGGTGTTGGCGATGCGCCGCAGCTTGCCGCCGCTCAGCAGCCAGATCGCCCAGGCCGCATCGGCCGGCGGCGCCTGTTCGAAATACGCGACCAGCGCGGCGCGCTTGTCCAGCGTCGCGGTGCTCTGGTCCAGTTGCCGGTACAGCGCGGCGAAGCGCTTCATTCCTCGGCACCGTAGTCGGTGCGGAACGCCTCGGCGGCGACGCCGCGTTCGTTCAGGGCGCGGATGATCGCATCGGTATTGCCGTGCGTGGCGATGACCCGCCGCGCGCCGGTTTCTTCGATGGTGCGCAGCAGGTCGGGCCAGTCCGCATGATCGGACACCACGAAGCCGCGATCGTAGTTGCGCCGGCGGCGATTGCCGCGCAGGCGCATCCAGCCCGAGGCGAAGCCGAGCTGCGCATGGCGGAAGCGGCGCAGCCACGGGCTGCCCGCGGCCGACGGCGGCGCCAGCACCAGTTGCCCGGCATAGTCGGCGCGCTTGTCCATCTCGGCGACCGGTTGCGTATCCAGCATCGCCACCCCGGCCTGGCGATACACCGCCACCCCGGCGGCGACCGCGCCGTGCAGCAGCGCCGGCTGGTCGTCCCACGGTTGCAGCTCGGCCAGCACCCGCTGCGCCTTGCCCAGCGCATAGCAGAACAGCACCGCGGCCTCGCCGCGCGCGGCGCACTCGCGGCGCCAGGCGACGATCTCGCGCGCCACCGCGGCGGTGTCCGGCCAGCGGTACACCGGCAGGCCGAAGGTGGCCTCGGTGATGAAGGTGTCGCAGCGCACCACCTCGAACGCGGCGCAGGTCGGGTCGGGCTGGCGCTTGTAGTCGCCCGAGGCCACCCACACCTCGCCATCCACTTCGATGCGCACCTGCGCCGAACCGAGCACGTGCCCGGCTGGGTGCAGCGACACCGTCGCTGCGCCCAGCGCGAAGCGCGTGCCGTAGTCGTACGCGCGGTACGTCTGCTCGCCCAGGCGCCAGCGCAGGATCGGCAGGCAGGCGGCGGCGCAGTGGTATTCGCCCATGCCGGCGCGTGCGTGGTCACCGTGGCCATGGGTGATGACCGCGCGCGGCACCGGGCGCCAGGGGTCGATATGGAAGTCGCCGGCGGGGCAGTACAGCCCTTCCGGGCGCAGCACCACCAGGTCCTGGGAAGCGGGTTTGGGCATGGCCGCCACTGTGTCCAAGGCGGTGTGCAGGAGATGAGAATCCAGTCCGGCGGTTCACGGCGTGGGGATGCATCGGCCACAATGCGGGACGCGCTTCTGGGAGGGAGATGCATGCAACGGGAACTGCCCGCATTCGCCACGCACGTGGTCGACAACCAGCCGCCGCCGTTCGAGCCGCGCGACCTGTGGAGCGACGATGCGGTGCTGCGCGCCGCGGTCGCGCGCGAGGGCGGCGACGCGTTCGTCGCGCACCTGGCGCAGTACGGCGCGCTGGCCGGCGATACGCTGTACCGGCTCGGCTTCGACGCCAACCGCGACCGCGCGCGGCTGCGCACGCACGACCGCTACGGCCAGCGCATCGACACGGTCGAATTCCATCCGGCCTACCATCAGTTGCTGGATGCGGCGAAGGCACACGGCGTGGCCGGCCTGTCCTGGCACACGCCGCAGCCGGGCGCGCATGTGGCGCGCGCGGCGCTGAGCTATCTGCATCACCAAGCCGAGGCCGGCACCAGTTGCCCGTTGACGATGACCCACGCCGCGGTCGCGGTGCTGCGCCAGGAACCGGCGCTGCGCGAGTGGGCCGATAAGGCCGCCGCGCCGCATTACGACCCGCGCGACGTGCCGATCGCCGACAAGGCCGGCATCACTCTGGGCATGGGCATGACCGAGAAGCAGGGCGGCTCGGATGTGCGCAGCAACGCCACCGTCGCCACGCCGCTGGGCGCCGATGGCGAGTACGCGCTGGTCGGGCACAAGTGGTTCTTCTCCGCGCCGATGTCCGATGGTTTCCTGGTGCTGGCGCAGGCCCCGGGCGGACTGAGCTGTTTCCTGCTGCCGCGGCGCCTTCCCGACGGGCAGCTCAATGCGCTGCGCTTGATGCGGCTGAAGGACAAGCTCGGCGACTGGTCGAACGCCTCCAGCGAGGTGGAGTTCGCCGGCGCCTGGGCGCAGCGCATCGGCGAGGAAGGGCGCGGCGTGGCGCGCATCATCGGCATGGTGATGCTGACCCGGCTGGACTGCATGCTCGCGGCCGCCGCGCAGATGCGCATGGCGTTGGCGCAGGCGCTGCATCACGCGCGGCATCGCATCGCGTTCGGCAAGCGCCTGGTCGAGCAGCCGCTGATGCGCAACGTGCTCGCCGACCTGGCGATCGAATCCGAGGCCGCCACCGCGTTCGCGCTGCGCGTGGCGCGCGCGGTCGATGCGGCCGAGCGCGACCCGGCCGAGGCGGCGTTCGCGCGCATCGCCACCGCGCTGGGCAAGTACTGGCTGTGCAAGCGCGCTCCGGCCTTCGTCAACGAAGCGCAGGAATGCCTGGGTGGCGCCGGTTATGTGGAGGAATCGATCCTGCCGCGGCTGTACCGGCAGGCGCCGCTGAATTCGATCTGGGAAGGCAGCGGCAATATCCAGTGCCTGGACGTGCTGCGCGCACTGGCGCGCGAGCCGCGCAGCGCGGCGGCGCTGCTGGCCGAGTTGGAGACTGCGGCAGGCATGAGCGCGGACTACGACAAGGCGCTGGACGCGCTGCGCGTGCCGCTGGCTGGCAACGGCGAAATAGACGAATACGCCGCGCGGCGCATCACCGAGCGCATCGCGCTGGCACTGCAGGCCGCGCTGCTGCTGCGCAGCGCGAGCCCGGCTGCCGGCGCGTTCGTGCACAGCCGCCTGGCCGGCGCGCATGGACTGGCGTTCGGTACGCTGGACGCGGGCGTGCCGGTGGAGGAGCTGTTGGCGCGGGTGTTGCCCTGACTGTTGGATGAGACAGCGGGCGCCGGACCCTCACCCCAACCCCTCTCCCGGTGGGAGAGGGGCTAGCCGGCTGCTCCCTTCTCCCCTCGGGAGAAGGTGCCCCGCAGGGGCGGATGAGGGTACGGCCAGCCATTACGGCTAATGCCGCGTCCCGCGCTTGCCTCCCCCCTTGGCCTGGGTCGCTTCCACCGACAGGGTGAAGCTGCGCTCTTCGCCGTCCAGCATCGCGCCGACGCCGACCAGTTGGCGCTTGATCTCCTCGCCACGCCCGTTGCGGATCGTCACCACCACCGTGTACTCCCACGCGGTGCCGTCGGCGGGATGCTGGATGGTGCCCTGCACGCGCAGCGGCACCGTTGCGGTCGGCGCCGATTGCTGCAGCACCGCCGAGTCGAAGCGCAGGTGGTGCTTGCAGGCCGGGCAGACGCTGGCGCTTTCCAGGATCGTCGCCTTGCAGTGCGGGCAGGTCCGGGTCGCCCCCGGGGTGCCGGGACGCGGCGTGCTCATGCGCCGGCGTCTGACTCCGTGGGCTTGCCGCTCTTGCGGCCCTTGTCGTCTTCCCAGCCGAAATCGGCCTGGCCGCGCATCCGCGAACCGGCGGCCACGGTCAGCGAGCCGGCCTTGACGTCGCCGATCAGCGCGCCGGACGCCAGCAGGTCCACCTGCGCCGCCGATTCGATGTTGCCTTCCAGTTCGCCGGCGATGGTCACCTTGTTGGCGCGCACGCCGCCGCTGAGCTTGGCGCCGGTCTCGATGGTCAGGTCGCCCTGCACGTTGACGTCGCCCTTGAACTTGCCGGCGATGCGGATATGGCCGGTACCTTCGATCTTGCCTTCGATGGTGATGTCGGCGGCGATCAGCGACTCCTTCGCCGCCGGCGCAGCGGCGCGCGTGGGGATGGGCGCGGCCGCGGCGACCGCGACGGCGGACTCGCCGACCACCGGATCGACCGCTGGGCGCGGCTCGGGCGTGGCGGTGGCGGCAGGCGTGCCAGGCAGCGGCGGGCCATCCTTGCGCGGGGTACCCTGATCTTTCCAGATGGACATGCGCAGACGTCTCCAGTCGGGGGAACCCGGACTATCGCCGCTCTACTGCGTATATTTTGTGACAATCATCTCTAAAGTGCGCTTGCCGGGCCGCGGCCGCCGGGTTCAGCCCATCCCGTCCAGCGCCGGATCGAACTGCTGCACCTGATTGCGGCCGCTGCGCTTGGCCCGGTACAGCGCCGCATCGGCCTTGCGCAGCAGGGTGGTGGCGACCACGCCGTCGCGCGAATAGCTGGCCAGCCCGATCGAGACCGTCACCCCCGGCAGCGCCTTGCCGTCCAGCGTGCTGCCCATCTGCTGCGCGGCGCTGCGGATCTGCTCGGCGATCGCCAACGCCGCCTCCGGGCTGGTTTCCGGCAGGATCACGGTGAATTCCTCGCCGCCGTAGCGGCAGGCGATGTCCTCGCCGCGCAGCCGCGAGGTGAGCATCTGCCCGACCGCGGCCAGCAGGCTGTCGCCGCCGCCGTGGCCATGCAGGTCGTTGAAGTGCTTGAAGTGGTCCACGTCCAGCATCAGCAGCGACAGCGGCATCGAACGGCGTGCGCAGCGCGCCAGCTCGTGCTGCAGCGACTCCTCCAGGTAGCGGCGGTTGAACAGGCCGGTGAGCGGGTCGCGGATCGACTGCAGGCGCAGCGATTCGCGCAGGCGCAGGTTGCTCAGCGCCAGCGACAGCTGCTCGGCCGCGGCCTCGGCGATGGCGATGCGCGGCAGCGGTCCCGGGCCGGGACCGGCCAGGAACACGAAGCCCAGTTGCGTGCCCTGCGCCGACAGCGGAATGCAGGCGCTGCTGGCGCCGACCGCCTGCGGATCGTCGAGCAGATGCGCGCACGCCGAATCGTGGCGCAGCGCGTGCACGAAATGCGCCTTGTCGCGGCGCAGCGCCCAGCATTGCTCCGGCGCCACCGCCGGCTCGCTGCGCACCGGCGCCTCGCCCCAGGCGACGATGGCTTCGGCGCGATCCCGCGACGCGCGCAGCAGGTACACGCTACCGCCGGCGTCGGGCATCAGCGCGGCGAGCATGCGCGCGGTCACGGCCAGCGCTTCCTTGGGGTCCATGCAGCTCTGCAGCAGGCCGGTGTAGCGGCTGAGTGCGTTGAGGTCGGCGCTGGTGCGCTGCAGTTCCTCGATGCTGGCGCCGAGTCGTTCGTTGGCGACCGAGGCGGCCTGCTCGGCGGTGGCGCGATTGCGCAGTTCGCGGAACAGCAATGCATAGACCACGCCCACGCTGCCCAGGCCGAACGGGATGCCGGCCAGGGCCAGGGCCAGCAGCAGGTCGGAACTGCGTTGGTTGGAACGGTCGCGGCTCTGCAGCAGCCGTTGCTCCAGTTCGATCATCTGCTGCACGTGATCGCGGATCGTGCTGGAGTCCTTGAACACGTTCGGCGCCATCGCGCGCTGCAACGCATCCAGCCCATCGCGCTGGTAGACGTCGAGCATCTGCTGCATCTGCGCCAGCCGCGCGTGCACCAGCCGCTGCAGGATGCGCAGGTTCGCCAACTGCACCGGGTTGTCGGCGACCAGCGCATGCAGCTGCGCCAAGTGCCTCGGCACGCGCTCGGCGCTGTCGCGATAGTTGCTCAGGTAGGCCTGGTTGTCGGTCAACTCGTAGCCGCGCACCGCGGTTTCGGCCTGCAGCAAGGTCGACTGCACCTCGTCGATGCTGCGCAGGACCTGGTGGGTGTGCGCCACGCGCGCCGCATCGGAGATCGAACGTTGCGCGCCGGTGAACACGCCGAAACCGATCGACACGAAGACCAGGGCGGAGAACAGCAGCGCTAGGCGGGTTCTGATCCGCACCCGGTGGAACGTCGACATCCGCGGATTGTAACCAGCCTGGTCGCGGGCAGGCGTTCGCGGACCGAAAGGGAGCCGCAGGTCACGTCGTGGCGTGATGGTCGCGGTTGAAACCGTTTGTGCTGGAGACTTGCGGGTGTGGTGGCTGGGGCGCTGGAGAGGCGTTTGGATGGTGTTGGATACCGTCAGGTCACCGTTCCGCTCGTCGCGACTGAAGTCGCTCCCGCAGTGGCTTACGGCGAGAGGGCCGGGTGCTAGTGGAGGCTTTCCGCTCGATGTGTTCGATTCCGTCAGGTGCGCCGCTCCGCTCCGTCGCGGCTGAAGCCGCTCCTACAGGGACTTGCGGCCATCCAGTTGGGTGCACTGTAGGAGGGGCTTCAGCCCCGACTGTCATCGGAGCCGGAAGGCTTGCCGCTTCGCTCGTCGCGGCTGAAGCCGCTCCTACAAGGGCAGGTGCTCTTGCGACGAGTCTGCTAGGTGCACTGGGGGAGGAGGTGTTCGGCCACGATGGTGGTCGAAGCCGACGGGTCCACCGGCTCATTCGCCGCGGTGCAGTGAAGTCGGGGTCCCGCAGCGGCAACGCCGACGGTGAGCCGGCGCGCCCTGCAGGAGAAGCCATGACGGTGCGCCACGGCTCCCGCCGCATCCGCGAGCTGCGCGATGCGGCGGGCGATCGGCCAACGCTGCCGATCAGTGCTTCTCGGGGTTGTCGTTGTGCGCATCCTGGTTGGCGTTCTCGCGCGCCTTGTCGGCGAGCTTCTGCGCGGCGCTGGCGGTGGCCTCGCTGGCGTCGGCAGCGGCTTCCTTGGCGGCGGCCGAGGCGTCCTGCACGGCTTCGGAGTTGGCGGCGCGGTGCGCGGCGTCGCGGGCGTCGGCGGCGACTTCGCGGCCGGTCTGCGCGGCCTGGTCGGCGGCTTCCTTGGCCGCTTCGCCGGTCTGCTCGGCGGCGACCTTGGCGTCGCGCTGCGCCTGCTGCGATTCCGGGCCCTGGCAGGCGGCCAGCGCCAGCGCGGACAACAGGGCCATTGCCACGATCGGGGTCTTGTTCATGCGCGTACTCCGTTACTGGGTGATGCGGCGCAGCCTAGGTGGCTGCGCATGCAGCCGGTGTCAATGCCGGCGAGCGGCAGCGGCTCGCGTTCAGGAAGCTGGCGCGTTCCGGGCGCCGATGCGGCAGGTCCGACCTCCGCAGGCCAGCGTTGGCGCAAGCGGTCGTGCTCCAGACGCAACATGCGTTGGCTATTAGGGCGTCGGCATGTGCGCCGCGAATCGAGCAGGGTCTGAAAGTGCGCGATCAGCGTGTGCGGGCGGCATCGCGCCGGCCATGCGCCGAGGGTGAAGACCGGCCGAAGTGCGCGCAGCGCGGCTGTTCGCGGCTCGCTGGCGCAATTCACGGGCAAAGAAAAAGCCGCTGGCGAACCAGCGGCTTCTTCAAGACTTGCCTGAAGCGAGAAGTTATTACTTCTTGGCTTCTTCGGCAGCGTCCTTGGCCTGGCCGGCGGTGTCGTCAGCAGCCTTGGCGGTGTCAGCAGCCTTGTCGGCAGCGGCATCGGTCGGGGCGGCAGCGGCGGCCTGCGAAGCGTCGGCAGCGGTGTTGGCGGCGGTGGCGGCGGTGTCGGCAGCAGCCTGGGCGGAATCGGCGGTGGCGGCACCGGCGGCCGAAGCCTGGTCGGCAGCAGCCTGCGCGTCGGTGGCGGCTTCGTTAGCCGAAGCAGCGGCGTCCTGCGCCTGCTCCTGCTTCGAGCATGCGGCCAGGGCCAGGCCCAGGGCCATTGCGATCAGCAGCTTGTTGATGCTCATGTGTGTCTATCCTCGTCGTTTAGTTAGGCAACGCGCTATTGCGCGCCCTCAACATGATGACAAGCCAAAGTCGGCTGTCAAGCGTACGCGCATTCATTTTTGTGTTTTAAGGGTTAATCCCAATTAAATCAATTCGATGGCGACCGCTGTCGCCTCGCCGCCGCCAATGCACAGGGTCGCGATTCCGCGGCGTCCTCCGCGCGTGCGCAACGCGTTTAGCAATGTCACCACCAGCCGTGCGCCGGATGCGCCGATCGGATGGCCGAGCGCGCAGGCGCCGCCGTTGACGTTGACCTTGGCGTGATCCAGTCCCAATTCCTTGATCGGCACCATCGGCACCACCGCGAACGCTTCGTTGATCTCGAACAGGTCGACCTGGTCCAGGCTCCAGCCGACCTGATCGAGCAGCTTCCTGATCGCGCCGACCGGGGCGGTGGTGAACCATTCCGGCGCCTGCGAGAAGGTCGCATGGCCGACGATCCGCGCCAGCGGCGCGATGCCGCGGCGGGCGGCGTCGTCGGCGCTGAGCAGCACCGTGGCGGCGGCGCCGTCGGAGATGCTGGAGGAACTGGCGGCGGTGACCGTGCCGTCCTTCTTGAACGCCGGCTTCAGCGTGGGGATCTTGGCGACGTCGGACTTGCCCGGCTGCTCGTCGCTAGCGAACACCGCTTCGCCCTTGCGCGTGGCGACGCGGACCGGAACGATCTCCGCATCGAAGGCGCCATTGCGCTGCGCGGCCTGCGCGCGGGTCACCGACTCGATCGCGTAGGCGTCCTGGTCCTGGCGGCTGAAGCCGAACTTCTCCGCGGTGGCCTCGCCGAACACGCCCATGGCCTGGCCGTCGTCGGGATTGGTCAGGCCGTCCCAGGCCATGTGGTCGACCGCCTGGAAGTTGCCGTAGCGGTTGCCGGTGCGCGAGTTCGGCAGCAGGTGCGGGGCGTTGCTCATCGATTCCATGCCGCCGGCGACGACGATGCTGGCCGAGCCGGCCTTGATCAGGTCGTGGCCGAGCATGATCGCCTTCATGCCCGAGCCGCAGACCTTGTTGATGGTGGTGGCGCCGGTGGCGTCGGGCACGCCGGCCGCGCGCGCGGCCTGGCGCGCCGGCGCCTGGCCGAGGTTGGCCGGCAGCACGCAGCCCATGATCACTTCCGACACGTCGGCGGCGGGGATGCCGGACTGTTCCAGCGCGGCACGGATCGCGGCGGCGCCGAGCTCCGGCGTGGGCACGCCGTTGAACTGGCCCAGGAACGCGCCGATGGCGGTGCGCTTGGCCGCGGCGATGACGATCTCGGTCATGGCAAACCCTTACGAAGATGAGTTCCCGATTATCTGCCTCGGCGCGGCGTCTGCCAATCGCGCGCCGCTCGGCGATCGCCGCAGGCGCGGATTTCCGGTGTAGATTCGAGACGCTTCAGGGCGGTCCATTTGCGGCCGCTAATGGGGCGTTGCCGGCCGCAGTGGCCGGCGTGCATATCTGGAGAGAGATCATGCGGAAGGTGATGGCCCGGTCGCTGCTGGCGACCGCATTGGCGATGGCGTTGACCGCTTGCGGGGGCGGTGGCGGCGGCGGGCTGACCCGCAGCGACCCGCCGCCGACGTCGCCGCCGCCGAGCTCCCCACCGCCGCCGCCGCCGCCGACATCCCCTCCCACCTCGCCGCCGACCTCGCCGCCACCGCCGCAGCCGGCGTTCGACGCGCACCTGGCGCTGACCAATACGCTCGCTGCGCGCAACGCCGGCTACGACGGCAGCGGCTACCGCATCGGCGTGGTCGACACTGGCGTGAACCGCGACCACCCGGCGCTGGCCGGGCGCGTGGTGTCCAACCTGATCTACGTCGATCCGGCCAAGAACAACGTCAACGTCGACGATGTCGACGGCCACGGCACCACGGTCGCGCAGCTGGCCGCGGGCAAGGCGGTGGGCGCGTGGCCGGGCGGCATCGCGCCCGGTGCGCAGATCGTGTCGGCACGCATCATCAACGACACCTCGCCCGACGACGACGGCAGCGGCGAGGGCAACCAGACCAGCGGCGCGCTGGGTTTGGCCAGCATCCACCAGGACCTGATCAATGCCGGGGTCAAGGTGATGAACAATTCATGGGGCGGCATCTACTGGACCGATCCGGGCGCGACCAACGCGATCGCCGCCGAATACCGCCCGTTCGTGCTGAACAACGGCGGGCTGGTGGTGTTCGCGGCCGGCAACGAATCCAAGTCCACGCCGTCGGATATCGCCTCGCTGCCCAGCCAGCTTGGCCCCGGCGGCAGCCATCCGGCGGCGGACCTGGAGCGCGGTTGGCTGGTGGTGGCCGCGGTGGATTCGAGTACCGGCAGCACCCTGGAGCCCTATTCCAACGCCTGCGGTGCGGCCATGCGCTACTGCCTGGTGGCCCCGGGCACGGAAGTGTTCGTCGATCCCAAGGCGACTACCGCCAGCGCCAACCCGGGCTACTACTACGGCAGCGGCACCTCGTTCGCCGCGCCGCTGGTTTCCGGTGCGGCCGCACTGGTCTGGCAGGCGTTTCCCTACTTCAGCAACGATCTGCTGCGGCAGACGCTGCTCGGCACCGCCACCGACCTGGGTACGCCTGGCGTGGACGCCACCTTCGGCTACGGCCTGCTCAATGTCGGCAAGGCGGTGCGCGGGCCGGCCCGGTTCGATTGGGGCGACGTCAGCGTGTCCTTCAGCGGCAGCTCGACCTGGGCCAACGACATCGCCGGCAGCGGCGGCCTGATCAAGCAGGGCAGCGGGACCCTGACCCTGAGCGGCACCCAGAACAGCTACAGCGGCGCGACCCAGGTGCAGGCCGGCACGCTCAGCGCGGCCAGCCTGGGCGGCTCCAGCCTCGCCATCAGCAACGGCGCCACCTTCATCGGCACCGGGCCGCTGCGCGGCAACGTCAGCAATTCCGGCACCTTCCAGGTCGGTGCCGCGGCGCTGAGCCTGAGCGGCCATTACGTGCAGGACAGCAGCGGCCGGCTGGCCTTGCTGGTCGGCGACAAGCTCTCGGTGACCGGCACCGCGACACTGCAGGGCGGCTCGCTGTACGTGCTCGGCAAGCGTGATTACGTGGTCAACAACAGCGCGTACAAGGTGCTGGAGACCACGGGTGGATTGAGCGGCACGTTCGGGTCGGTCACCACGCCGCCGAACGTGTTCCTGACCTCCTCGCTCAGCTACGACAGTTCCAGCGCGTCGATCACGGTGCAGGCGCTCAGCGTCACCGCCACCGCGGCGAGCTTCGGCAGCATCACTGCCGCCACGCTCGCCTCCGCCACGCGCGTGGATGCGGCGTTCGCGCAGCTGGACGCGCAGCTCGGCCGCGATCCGGCGACGGTCGATGCGTCGCTGCTGAAGGCGGCCGGCGCGGTGCAGCAGTCGCCGAGCGCGGCGGTGGCGGCGGCGACGCTGCGCAGCCTGTCCGGCGAAGCGCATGCGGCCGCCACGGCGATGACCTTCGACACCATCGACCTGCAGCGGCGCGCGCTGTCCGGTCGCTTCGACAGCCTGATCGCGCAACCGCGGGCGATCGGCGCGTGGAGCCAGCGCTTGGGCGACACCGGGCAGGGCAGCTTCGCCGGCAGCCAGTTCCAGCTCGACGGTTGGATGATGGGCCAGGACCTGCGCTTGGGCGAACATACGGTGGCCGGCTTCGCCTTCGGCGAGACCCGCGCCGACGGGGGCGACGATGGCGGTCTGGGCCGCAGCCGCGATCGGCAGGTGCAAGGCCAGGCCTATCTCGGCGCGGTCGGCGGCAATGCCTACGCGCTGGCGCAGCTGGGGACCGGGCAGTACCGGCGCCAGCTCGACCGCAGCCTGCTGCTCGGCGAGACCGTCGCCGCGGCGTCCAGCCGCTACGACGGGCGCTTCCTGTCCGGCAGCGTCGAGATCGGCTATCGCATCGGGCGCGGCAAGGCGTGGCTGACCCCGTACGCCGGCGCCGACTACAGCCGCATCGACAGCGACGGCTTCCGCGAGCAGGGCGGCGACGGCTTCGGGTTGATGGCCGCGGCTGCGTCCTCTTCGCGCAGCCAGGCGCTGGCCGGCCTGCGCGCCGGTTACGGCTGGCGCGGCTGGTCGCTGCAGGGCTACGGCGAATGGCAGCAGACCCTGGCCGCGCAAGGAGTGCAGCGCCAGGCCAGTTTCGTCGGCGTGGACGCATGGGCGCCGCTGCTCGACCTGCAGCCGGCCCGCTCGGGCGGGCTGTTCGGGATGAGCCTGGACCGGCGCTGGAACAGCAGCGCGCTGGGCATCGGCTACGACCAGCGCTTCGGCCCGCGCGGCTACGATCATGCGCTGTCGCTGCGTTACCGGTTGGGGTTCTGATGCGGCCGTCGCGCACGCCGGCCAATGCGCTGCGCGAGATGCTTCACAGGAGCATGCTGTCCGGCGATGCGGTGCCGGCTTTTTGTGGGAGAGGCTTCAGTGCCGACAATTTGCGAAGCCGGAAAGCGTACCGCTTCGCTTGTCGCGACTGAAGTCGCTCCTACAGTGGTCTCCGGATAGTCTGCCGGATGCATGTGGGAGGGACTTTCAGTCCCGACGCGGGCATCGGCTACCACCAGCGCTTCGGCCGGCGCGGCGACGATCATGCGCTGTCGCTGCGTTACCGGTTGGAGTTCTGATGCGGCCGTCGTGCGCGCCGGCCAATGCGGTGAACGAGCTGCTTCACAGAAGCATGCTGTCCGGCGATGCGGTGCCGGCTTTTTGTGGGAGAGGCTTCAGTTCCGACAATTTGCGAAGCCGGAAAGCGTGCCGCTTCGCTCGTCGCGACTGAAGTCGCTCCTGCAGTGGTCTCCGCATAGCTTGCCGGCCTTTGTGGGAGGGACTTCAGTCCCGACGCGCGGGCATCGGCTACCACCGGCGCTTCGGCCCGCGCGGCGACGATCATGCGCTGTCGCTGCGTTACCGGTTGGGGTTCTGATGCGGCCGGCGCGCGGATGCGGTGTTGGTCGCGTGGACTCGGTTTTAGGAGAGGCTTCGGCGCCGACAGCGTGCGAAGCCGGAAAGCGCAGCGCTTCGCTCGTCGCGACTGAAGTCGCTCCTTGTATCTGGACATAGGGCCTCTACGGCGTTATGTCTTCCGACTGATCATCGGAGGAGGTGCGGGAAGTCC